>DATEDZ010000200.1:0-7625 GCA_035281385.1 Polyangiaceae bacterium | reverse complement strand
GCTGTTGCTGTTGCTGTTGCTGTTGCTGTTGCTGTTGCTGTTGCTGTTGCTGTTGCTGTTGCTGTTGCTGTTGCTGTTGCTGTTGCTGTTGCTGTTGCTGTTGCTGTTGCTTCCCCTCCCATGGCGCGCGCAGGCCGCAGGCCGAGCACGACATCAGGGAGGGGCGTGCGCGCGAAGCGCGCGCGGGGGTGGGCATCCTCAGCTCTTCGCGAACTCGCTCTTCACGGAAGCCAGCAGCGCCGGATCCTCCAGCAAGTCCAGCGTCGTTCGGGCCATTGCCTTGGCGGCGGTGAGCATCGTTTCGAAGCCGCGCTCGCTCACCGCGCACGCCGCAAAGGCATGCTGATGGCACAGCGTCTCGCCCTCGTTGCAGATTGCCAGGTACGGGTGAATCGAAGGAATCGCCTGGCTGAGATCGCCCATGTCGGTCGAGCCAGAGCCGACGCGCGGATCCACTTCAGGCGCGCTGCGTCCGAGCGCCTCGAGCGCCGCGCCGAAGCGGCGCGCAATGGCCAAATTATTCTTCATCTCGCGGTAGCCCTGACGGATCGCGAGCTCCACCTTCACGCCACAGGCCATGGCCGCGCCGTGCGCGCAGCGTTCGACAATTGCGGCCACGCGCTCGAGCTCCGCCGAGAAAGGCGCACGCACCGAAAACTCACACGCCGCGTGCTCGGGGATGATGTTGACGGCCTGACCGCCGTTGATCACGAAGCCGTGGACCCGCACGCCGTCGTGGAAGTGCACGCGCTGCGAATCGACCAGACGAAATGTTTCCAGGCACGCGGTGAGCGCGCTACTCCCGTCCCATGGCGCCGCCGCCGCGTGTGCCGGCGTGCCCGCAAACTCCATGGTGATCCAGCGGCTGGCAAGCGCTGGATGCGCCAGGATGTCGCGATCGTAGGGGTGGAACATCATGGCTGCATCCACGCTCTCGAAAATGCCCGCCTTGAGCAGGCGGATCTTGCCGCCCCCTCCCTCCTCGGCGGGCGTGCCGATCAGATCCACGGTGCCGGGCAGCTTGTCCTGCTTGGCGAGCGCCAGGAACGCGCCGAGCGCGCCGCCGGCGATCAAATTGTGGCCACAGGCGTGACCAATCTCGGGTAGCGCGTCATACTCGGCCAGGATGGCGACGCGTGCCCCTCTACCGCTGCCCAGACGCGCGCGAAACGCGGTGGGAAGATCGCCGACGCCGCGTTCGACCTTGACGCCCGTTTGCTGCTCGATCGCCTCGGTGAGCCAACGCGCTGCCTGGTGCTCCTCGAAACGTAGCTCGGGGTGCGCGTGGATCTGCTTGGAGAGGGCGACGACCTCGGGCGCGACGGCGTCCACGCTCCGGTCGATTTGTTCGCGATCAATCATGGTGTCTACCCTTCGAGCCGTGGGGACAGTAAGCATAGCGTTAGCCCCGAGCGGCGGGCGAAATAGCGGAAATGACGCTGAATTCAGCGCGCCCGGCGGCTTTTGTGACCCGTATCGCCGCGCTGGATTCACCTTAAGAGAGCCATGCCACGTCTCGGTCATGTAGGTCTTTCGCCCTCGCTCGCCCCGGCAATGCTCGCGGCGTGCGGTGCTTCCGGCACACCCCCAACCCATAGCAGCGCCGCGAAGGGCGGCCGCGCGGTATCGGGTAGTAGAAGATCGACAGCGGGCTCGATCACTGCATCGGTCACGCTCTTGCTAGCAGCGCTGATGACCGCGCTGGGTTGCGACGCGGCGCACTCGAGGAGCGGAGCCGCGGAAAGCGCCGCGCCGCGTGGAGCTGCGAGTCCGGCGCGCTCGAGCGCGCTCAGCCCAGCGCCGCAGCCCAGCCAGGACCTCATCCTCCAGACGTCCTTCAACCCGACCAAGGTCGAGGTGAAGGACGAGGCCATGGGGACCGGACTACACTTCATCGCCTACACCTCGCCCGAGACGGACGAGGCGGCCACACGCGCCGGTATCACCAAAGCGATCGCCGAGATGCGGCGCCTGGAGTTGCTGCTCAGCGAATGGAAGGCCGACAGCGAGATCGGTCAGGTCAACGCGCAGAGCGGTGAATGGGTGAGCATCGGCCCTGAAGCGATCGCGGTCGTCGAGCGAGGGCTGTGGGCTGGCAAGCTGTCGGGCGGCCGCTTCGACATCACGTTCCAGACTCTGTCCAAGGTGTGGAAGTTCGGCAGCGCGCAAGACGCCCAGCCGAAAGTTCCTTCCCGCGCCGAGATCGAGCCACTGCGACGCCTGGTCGATTATCGGCGCGTGGACCTCGACCAAACCGGGCGCCGCCTGCGCATCGGCAAGGGCCAGCAGCTCGGACTGGGAGGTATCGCCAAAGGCTATATCGTCGACCGCGCCGCCCGGGTGCTGCTAGACAGCGGCGTTCGAGCCTTCCTGGCGCAGGCAGGGGGCGATCTCTACGGCGCCGGAAGGAAGCCGGACGGCGCGCCCTGGGTGAGCGGGGTGCAGGATCCGCGCGGGCCACAGGGCGATTTTTTCGCCGTGCTGGAGCTCACCGACCACGCTTTTTCGACCGCCGGTGATTACGCTCGGTCTTATGTCGTCGCGGGTAAGCGCTTCCACCACATCATCGATCCCACGACTGGCTTCCCGGCGACGGCCTGCCGCAGCGTGACCATCTGGGCGCCGGATGCCACCACCGCCGACGGCGTAGATGACGCGGTGTTCATCCTCGGACCGAAGCGTGGGCTCGAGCTCGTCGAATCACTCGACGGTGTTGGCGCGGTCATCGTCGATGCAAACAATCAGGTCTTCATTAGCGAGCGGGTAAAAACCAAGGTGAAAGTACTGAAGCAACCTACCGATGGAACGTAAGTAAGAGTCGGGGCGTTGGGGGTAGGGGTAGGGGTCCGAGCACCCACGAGACAACCGACTTTGCACCCGCGGGGGCAGTAGCCGTAGCAACAAATCCCCAATAGCGGGGTGCTGTGCCCACGGGCACTTGCCCTGATTTGGGGTCGCGCGCCGGCTCGTTTCGATGCAATATGAGAATGTGCCGTCCTATACCCCGGTCGCTACTCCTGTAGTTCCCGCCCCGGAACGGAAGCCCGATCCGAGCAGCCGCAACGTCCGCCCGCGCCCCGAATTGGTAGCGCCGGTGACCGTGATCACGCCACATGGCGACCTCGAGATCCTGACCGGATCGATCCTGATCGGTCGTCTGCCCGAGTGCGACGTGTGTCTCGACGACAATCTGGTCAGCCGCATGCACGCGCGCATCAGCGTGCAGAACGGCAGCGTGGTCGTGGAGGACCTGCACAGCACGAACGGTGTGTACGTCAATGGTTCGCGCGTGGCTCACAGCACCGCGATGCGCGAAGGTGATCGCATCCTGTTCGGCACGACCGAGCTGTCGATGTTCGAGAGCCGTGACTCGAGCTTGATGCGCATCAAGGCCGCGCGCCCCATCTCATCGTCGCCGACCCCCCAAAGGCCTGCGCCGTCACCGAACAAGCAAACCACGCCGCAGGGCGCCCCGTACCAACGCAAGCAGTCCAAGCAGACGCTGCCAGTCACGCCGAACAAGACGCCCATGCAGACCGAGCCTCCGGCCCGGCAGCGCCCACCCGCGCGCGTCAACCACGACGTGCCTTCCACAGCGCGCGCCGATGCGTTGAAAATGATCGGAGGGCTGGCCGATCGCCTCGCGGCGACCGGCAACCTGCAGGAGGCATCACAGGTACTCTCCGGACATCTGCGTCGGATCTTGAAAGGCGCCAACGCCGGACTGGCAGTGCCGGCGGACGTGGCGGCTTCGGCTGCGCATCACGCGCTCACGCTCGCGCGCTGGACCAAGCTGCCACTGTGGGCCGACTACGTGGTCGAGCTGCACCTTTCAGCACGCCTGGTGATGAGCACGGCAACGCTGGCCGCCTACGAAGACGTGGTGACCAAGGTCGAAGACTTCGACCGCATGCTGCTCGGCTATTACGTCGAGGGCTTGAAGGATCGCCAGGACCAGCTCGACATGGATGAGCGTAAGCGCCTGGAGCGGCTGAAGCTGCTTTCGCGCTTGGCCGGCAGCTAGAAGCGACCAGACAAGGAGACGCGTCCGGGCACCACGCCGAGGTGAGCCTGCGCGCTGCCGGAAAAATCCGTAAACCAGATGCCGACTGCCGCCGTGCCCGCGCCGGCCAGCAGGCTTCCGCCGAGCAGCAGGTTGGTGCGAAGCTCGCGTGAATGTCCGTCGCTCACGCGCGCATCGGCCTGAGCTTGGGTCAGGCGCGGTAAGTCGTGCTCGTAGTCCGAAAGCGCGCTCTGCGTATCGAGCCCGCTCCAAACTGTCACGCCCGTCAGTACCAGCGTGACGCCCGCGGCCGAGTAGAACCAGGGCGGCGAAAGCTTTTGCCTGGTCGGGTTCGCCCGAGGCGGCGCGGGCTTGGTCGGCGCAGGATTGACCACCGGCGCGGGCTGGTCCGCAGGCACGACCACGACGTCGATGCGCCGGGAGCGCTCACCAACGCGCAGCTCGACCCGTTCCCCGGACGCAAGCTCCAGATCCTGGTCGAGCACCACCGAGTTACCTGAAATGACCCTGACGTGGTGCGGGCCGGGATCGAGCGCAAGCTCGGCAGTCGTGGGCGCGTCGAGTAGCTTGCCATCGAGCTCGACCTGTTGGTGGCCGGGGTCCGAGAGACGGAAGGTCACACGGGCCAACGACTGCTCGGCGTCCTTCTGCTGGCGTGCGGCGCGTTCTCGCAGCTCCTTGTCGGTGCTGGGGTCGGCCAGCACCTGGCGCAGCTGTTCGATGGCGGCACGAGGCTGGCCGAGCCGCACGAGCGAGAGCGCCAGGTTGAAGCGAATCACCGCGTGGGGGCGCTGCTCGAGCGCCGCGCTGAACGAGTCGGCTGCGGCGCGAAAGTCCAACTTCTCGAAGGCGGCGGTGCCCGCTTCGAAATGCAGTCGTCCACAAGCGGTGGCGTCCTGCCCGGTGCAGTCGACGGGCGGCGGTTGGGCGAAGGCCACGCCCGAAGCCAGCTGCAGCGACAGCAGCAGGGCGCTCACGAGTCGGCGACGGGCCGGCACGAGCCGATCTGTAACACAGCCCTCGGCCAGCAAGCCCGCGGCGTTAGAACGGGTAGCGCCGGATCACACCGCTCGGGACGGCGGCCGGCGTGCGCACCGCCCGGCGTCGGGTATCCGCTGAAGCGGCCGGCGTCGCCGGCACCAGCGCGACGCTCACGGAGCGATCCCGATCAGGCACGACATTCAGCTCCACACTTCGATAACCCGGTGCCTGCACCTTGACCGCGACCGGCTGGGCCCCGCGTGGCACCAGCCGTTGGGGGTTCTGGGCGGAAACCTGGCTGCCAGCAATGCTGATGGCGAGGCCCGGCAGCGTGGACGGCGTCACTTCCAGCGTTACCTCCACGTTCGCTGCTGGCTTCGTGGCGGGTGGCGCGATGGCGCGCGACGGCTCGGCCGCCGGCCCTCGAGTCGAGGCGAATAGCCCGACACCACCGGCAACCAGGGAAAGCGCCGCGGCCCACCCCAGAAAGCTCGAGCGCGAACGGACCGGCTCGCGCGTCACGCGGCTGACCACGTGCCCTTGAGCGGTCGCCTCGGCACCGGGGGATCGACTCATGCGCCGCAGCTCCGCGATGTCGATCGCTGCGGCGCCCAGCTCGTCCGGGAACAGGCGTCGTATCGCGCTGCTGAGCATCGCGCGCCCCTGCGCGGGCGTCAGCCCAGCCGCGCCGTCGAGCGAGCGCGCCAGCTGCGACGAGGAGCGCGGTCGGGCCTCGGGCTTGCTCGCCAGCATTTGCTGGAGCACCTTCCACAGCTGCGCCGGAAAGTCGGGCCGCATCTGGCGTGGATCCGTCAGCTCCCCCGCGACGATCTTGCGAAGCGCGACCTGCTCATCACCACCGAACGCGGGCATGCCCAGCGCGGCTTCATACAGGGTTGCTCCGAGCGCGAAGATATCCACCGCGGAGTCGAATTCCAGGCCCATCGCGTACTCGGGAGCCATGTATCGGAACTTGCCCTTGAGCTGCCCGAGGTTGGTCTGCGAACGCCGGCCAGCCGCGCGCGCGATGCCGAAGTCGAGCAGCTTGACCTGACCGTCGTAGGTGATGAAGAGATTGTCGGGGCTCACGTCGCGATGAACGATGCCGAGCGCCTGGCCGCCGTGGTCACGCAGCTCATGGGCGTAACCGAGTGCGTCGGCGGCGCGCGCGCCGATCCAGGCCACCAGACTGTACGCCAGGGGCTGCCGCCACTCGAGCGCGCGCTGGTACAGGCGCGACAGCGGCTGGCCCTGCAGGTACTCCATGGCGAGATATAGGTGCGCTTCGTCTTGGCACAGCTCGTAGTAGTGCACGATATTGGGATGCTGCAGCCTGCAAGCCAGATTCGCCTCGTCCAGGAACATCGCGAGGAAGTCCCGGTCCGCCATCAGGTGCTCGTGGACGAGCTTGATCGCGGCCACGCGCTCGAAGCCTTGAGGGCCGTCGAGGCGCGCCATGTAGACCGACGCCGCCCCCCCCACGCCGAGCAGCGCGCCGAGCATGTAGCGCCCGAGCGGCTGCCCGAGCCGGCGGCGGCGCGCCCAATCGCTGAGCGGCCCCGGCTCGTCCGCTGCGAGCAGAGAAGGTTCGGTCATTGGCAGAATTCGAGGAGCAGCTTCGGGGCCCCCAAAGCATCCCCCTGCTTGGATGTAAACGCCAGCTCGGCCGGAGGTGTGGGTTCAGCCCCGACCTCGCGCACGATCAGCGGCAGCGGAACCACCGCGGTGGAGAGCAGCTCGCCAATAGCGGTGGTCAGGTCGAAGCTCACGGGGCCGGCTTGTGTCAGTGGCGGAATGGTTGCGGAGCCCAACGGCGGACCGAAATCACCGCCCGGTGTAGCCCATTGGTTGCTGGCCCCGTTGTCGTGGTTGTTCCAAGTCGTACGACCTTCATTCACGAGGTGCTCGAGCAGGCTCACTTCGAGGAGCCTTGCGGCGAACGACTGGTCGGCGTTGGATTCGAGGTGAAGCTGGAGCTCCGCGCGCACGAGCGCAAAGCCGTCGGGCGCAACCGGTAGGTTGAACAGGAACAGCGCCCGACGCTCGTCCTCACCTTTGACCACCCCAAGAGTCGGGTCGCTGCCATGTGGCGTGGCCGGCTTGGCGGACTCGATCCAAGTATCCCCGAGAGCAACAAAGCTGCTCTGCTGGGCGGCGCAGCCCGGCGCGCCACCCGCCCCGGCGCTGGACGGCTCGGCGCCAGCGCCTCCGAGCCCGGATGGGTAGGCGCCTCCCTCCCCCGCCTGACCAGCCTCACTCGGACCAGTTTGGCCGGCGGCGCCGAGGCTCGTGCCGCCTTCACCGGGCTCACCGCCAGCTCCGGCATCTCCGCTCGGTGGGAGCTCCGCCTGGTCGGGAAACACGGAGCAGCTCAGCGCCACGATCAGTGCGAGGCCCGGTAGCAACAACTTCCAGGCGCGCGCGTCAGGCACTCCACGAAACCTAGCACTCATCGCGCCCCTCGAAGCTAGCGACCGCTCTAGTCTCGAGTTGGGCGCTTTTCTAGAGGGGGTAGTGGATGCCCACCCCGCGCCATGCTCGGCGGCTGCGCCGCCTGCGCGTGCCGCCGCCCCTCCCAAGTGTCGCGCTTCGCGCGCCACGGGAGGGGCCGTCGCTGCGC
>DATEDZ010000199.1:0-62520 GCA_035281385.1 Polyangiaceae bacterium | reverse complement strand
CCTCGAGCACTTCGAGCAGGTCGCGGCGCTCGACGTCCGTCATAGGTGCGAGCAAGAAATCATCGAGGATGATGACGTCAATCTTGGCGAGGCGCGCCAGCATGTTGGAGTAGTCGGCTGAGGCTCGTGCGATCGCGAGTTTCTCGAGCAGTCGTGGCACGCGCATGAAGAGGGCGCGGAAGCCCTGCCGGATGGCGGCATTGGCAAGCGCGCTGGCGAGGAAGCTCTTGCCGACGCCAGTGGCGCCGAGCAGCAATAGGTTGTGATGCGAGCGCACCCGTGGGACGTCTGGCTCGCCAGTCGTCATGGCCCTACCGCTTTCGACCGTTCTGGATCGGATGGCGTATAAGCGAGACCCTCGGTGGCGTTCTGCTCCAGCGCCTCGCGACGGCCAAGACCGAAAAGTCTTTGATCGAGGCTCTGCGCGCAGTCGCCAACTCTGGCTTCTCTCCGACCTTCGACAAGGTCAAAGGCTACTTGAACGACAAGCGCGAACAGGTGCGCGTCGACGCCGTCGCGGCTCTCGCCCTGATGCCCGATGCCGCGGTCGAAACGCCACTCGTAGAGCGTTTGACACTCGATGGCGCCAAGAAGGTTCGCCTGGCCGCGCTCGACGTCATCGGTAGCCGCACGCCCAGCGACGTTCTGGTGAGTGGGCTCCGACAAAACGTCACGGCCGACGATCCGCATGTGCGCTACCGCGCGCTCGAAATCATGATCCGCTGGCTGCCCAAGCGCGCTGAGCTACGCGACCCCGTGCAGCAGCTGGAGAACTGAGCGTTGGGCGGATCGCCGTGCCTGATCACGTAGGTCAGCAAGTTGGTATTTTCGGCCGAGCGCCGATACATGGCATCCTTCTCGAAGCGCGCGGCGTCCCAGAAACTTTCGCCGACTCCGCTCAAGAGTCCCTATCGACGGCGCGGTCAAGCGCGCAGCGGGATGAGCCCGTGTCTGCTCGAGGTGCAAATGACATGAGTCTTTCGCGGCCGGGTGGACACGAAAAGCACATGCGCTGCGCGCCGCGAACCAAGCAGGGAGCGCCCTCCGTCATTCGAGCATCCGCGGTGAGCCGCGCGAGCCGTCGCGCTTCCTTTGACCGCGGAAATGTTCGATGCTACAGAGACTCGATGTTCCTGGGGTGTGGCGCATGAATGTCATTCACTACGTGCAACGACTCGTGGTTGTCGGGGCGCTCGGGCTGGCAGCGTGTGGGGGCGACAAGAAGCCGACGGCGGGCGGACTCGACGAAGGCGGGGCGGGCGGAGCAGACCAGAGGGTCGGCGAGAGCGGTTCGGCTGACGATTCGGTCGGCGGCGGAGGCGGGAACGTCGCGGCGGTGGGCGAAGCCGGCGGAAGCGGTGACGACACCGGCTTGGCTGGCGCGATGGGTGAAGGTGGCTCGGAAGGTCGGGAGGCGCCGGCCGATGCCGGTGCGGCCGGTCAAGGTGGCGAAGGCGGCGACGACGGCCTTGAGCCTCCTAAGACGCACGCCGAGCTCTGCCCTCAGGCGACGCCGGGCGTCGGGGTACCAGAACCGGTCGGTGATGCGCAGCCGGAGCGATTGCACCCGTTTTACCAATATCTGGAGAGCCCCATCGCGGTGCCTGCCGACTTCGGCTTGGCGTATTCGGCTGAAGAGATGGAGGTGGTCGAGAGCCATCCCGACGTTCAGGTGCACGAGATCTACACCCACTCGAGCGACCTCTTTCGGAAGAAACCGACCGCGGACCTGCCCGACTGGCTCGACTACGAGTTCGATGGCAGCGGCACCACCGGACGCCACCTGGTGAGCGTCGACCCCCGCGGGTTGCAGCGCGGCACCTACCACGTGACCCTTCCTCTGCAGCGAAGGACTCCGATCGCCTACGACTATCTCGACCAAGACGCGCCGCTCGATCTCGTGGTGCGAGTTCGGGGCTTGGGGTTCACGGTCGAGCGGTTTGCGGTGCCCCACTACGTGGCCGATTCGCGAAACGAGCCGCTGCTTCTCACGCTCGCCGGTGGCGACGTGCCATGGAAAATCACGGATGCCCCGGACTGGCTGAAAATAGCGAAGTCCGAGGGCGACGTGCTCGAGCACATCGAGCTCGAGCTCACGCGAGACTCGTTCGACCAGCTCGCCATCGGCCACCACGAGGCGCGCCTGTGCGTCGAGAACGCCCGCGGCGACGCCGCGTCCATTCCCGTTTACGCGCTCGTCGAGCGTCCGCGGCTTCGGCCCCTGCACACGCAGCGCTACCTCTACAACTTCGCCTCCAGCGAGCTCCTCGTCGGGAGCGCTCACCTCGCGCCGATGGCGAGCCAGGCGACGGTGATCGGACGCAACACGAAGCGCAAATCCAAACAACCAGGGCCGTACCGGTCGCCGAGAGTCAAAGCTCGACCAGTGCTTGTAGACGGCGACGAAGGTGTCGTGAGTCAAGTCCTCCAAGTCTCATGCCTCACGCCGAGGCGCCGCAGCGCGTTCCAGACGTAGTTACAATGTTCTGCGAACAGCTCCTTGTAGCGGAGCGCCTTGGCTTCTAGCTCCTGCTGATTCGGTTTGGTGCCCTCGTGCGAGAACGCCGTCTTGGCTGCTTTGAACGCTTGCTCGATGTTGCGCAGCGTCACTTTGGGATCGAACGAATCGGGATTCTCGTCGATGGCTTGGGTGTGCTGGCTCAGCCGCACGAGTGCGGGGTCGAGTTGCGTGTCCGGCTCGGTTGGTGGTGGCGCCGAGACGCTGGCCCGTGCCGCAGCCATCTGCGTGGAGAGCGTCGTAGCGCAGCTCGCAGCAAGCGGCGAGACGCGAGGCGGATCAACTGCCGGTAGCGCACCTGACCTTCGCACGCAGCGCAGGGTGATGCGCGGCGCCTGGAACGGCTGCTTGCGGTCGTTGGTCAGTCGATCGGCTTGGCTCGGCGGTCCGGCATGCATGGCACGATCGGCGCCGACAGCTCGGGACTTTGCCGGCCCTCAGCGTCAATGGCGACGATGCTGCCATTCGGTTGAAACCACGCGCCCTCGGGCAGACGCGCAGCAGGCGCCCCACCTGCCTCCGGCGCAGCGACTACCCTGCTGGTCGATTGCGTCGGAGCTGCGGAGCACCGCGACACTGATCGCGGCGGCCAGGACCAAGCTCTGCATACGCCCCATCCGAATGGCCTCCTTCTGTCCTCCTCAGAACCTCTACCAGCACCATGCTTGGGTGCGGAAGGATTCGTGAGGCCCGCGCGGTCGAAAGCGGCTAAGTAGGACGGCTTGGACCGAGCAGCAGTATTCGTCGATGCCGGCTACGTTTTTGCCGAGGGGTCGAAGCTCGTCGCCGGCCAGAAGCTGACGCGCTCGCAGCTGCTGCTCGAGTATGACGTCTTGTTGCAGCTGCTTCACGACATCACGGTGGCGCTGACCGGCCTGCCGCTGCTGCGTGTGTATTGGTACGACGGCGCGTCGGCGGGCCCGACCCCCTCACACGTCGCGCTTTCGCATCGCCCGAACGTCAAGCTCCGTTTGGGCGGCGTCGACGCCACGGGCCAGCAGGGCGTCGACGACCTCATCGCCCACGACTTGACCACGCTTTCACAAAACCGGGTCATGGCCGACGCGCTGCTGCTCACCGGTGACGACGACGTTCGCCCCGCCGCGGAGCTGGCTCAAGAACACGGTGTCAGACTCCACCTGTTAGCCATTCCCCCCGCTCGCGACAATCAAGCCGCGGCACTGATGCAAACCGCCGACACCTGCCGCGAGCTCACCGAAGCCGAAGTCCGCAGCTTCCTCCGCAAGCGTGTTCCTGTAGCGCCCTAACCGTACGTCGTGTTCCGTCCGCGCCCGAAGGCACTCGGGCGGCGAGGAGGCCACTTGCGGAGAGCTAGGGGGACGTGACTTGGTCGATGGCGTGCTTGATGCCTTGAACCGTGACGAAGATGGCGGCGAGCCTGGCCGATTTGGCGACTCGACCGTCATTCTGGAAACGCAGTACCGCTCCGCCACTGTCATACGCCGGCAAGTGGATGCCGTACTTGTTGACCTCGTTTGATACCTGTAGCCATTCTCCGGCATACGAAAGGGACTGCGTCGGCGACATTGGCATGACCACAATGCAGGCATCCAACCTTGCATTGGTCTTCAGCCATTCGAGCTCCCACAGGGTACCGGGAGAGTTTGCCGGCACGATGACAATCTGGGTCGCGCGCGCCGCAAGGGTAGCAACGTCCAATTGCCATTGCTCACCCGATTGGACTCGACCGGCGCCGGCTAGCTCCTCATGCCTTCCCAACGACACCAATGGTCCCACGTGGGCAATGGCGCGCTCGAGGATCGTCTCGAAGTCGATGTGAGTTGGGTAAGAACCCAATGCGTGAGGACTCATATCCTGGGTTGTCAGCCTTCCGTCCCAGGCGAAACCACGCAGATACAACACAAAGGGTTCCTGACCGTCGCCTCGCCGGCAGCTTTCGAGGAGCTGCTGTGCTCGACCGTCGCGCCCTCGTTGGCTGCCCTCTTGAGCCCCCTGAAGCAGGCCGTGGCCAATGAGACCAAGAAAGATTCCAAGGACCCACAGCCCCGCTTCCGTGTACCAAGCAAACTCCCCTCGCAGCGCAAGTATGATTGGCGCACCGAATATGGGCGAGAGGAGAATCCACCACCACGGAACCGGAAAGGCGAGAAACCATTTCGCCAAGGCCAGCAACACGACGCAACCCCCGTAGCACATGAGCAAGAAGTGGATTGAGACTTGCGCCATCGCGACCTTACCTAAGCGAAGAGTGACTTGGCTACTCGCGGCGCATCCAGCCCAACGCCTGTACCTTCATGAAGGTTTGTAACCCAGGTGATGGAATGGACGAAAGTGACTTCGAGGGCACTATCGTACGCGAGAAGCTGGCCGAGATCGGTAAAGCCGAGGGCTCTTTCGGCGCCATCGGGGTCGCAGGCTTACCAAGGAATCATCGACGAAGGTGTTCCACGTCGACTGACCAACCTGCACAAGATACGACCGCCCGATGAAGCGCCCAGGTCGTGGGGGCTCGATCCGCTCTCGGGGCCGGGATCGTGAGTACTCAGTGAGCGCGCGAGCCGCCGTCTTAGCACCAGGCTCCTGTGCGGCATCTTTGGGGCAGAAGCGGCCGGCGTTTCGTCTGCCGCCGGATCGGTGTAGGAGCTAGGCGTGCTGCTACGCCGACTGCGCGCGAAGCTGAATGACCTGGGCCTTCCGGTGCCTCAGCCGGCGCGCTCACAAGCTCCGAAAGTGCCCGTCCCGCCGGCGCCACCGAAGAAGCGCGAGCCGGCGCCGGTCATCATGTACTTCGAAAAGGATCGCAATCAGCGACTGATCGAGCGGACGCGCGAGCTTTTGAATGCCAAGCAGATCCCGTTTCAGGCGCTCGACGTGTCGGGCGATGCGGCCACGATCGCGTTCATCGCGCGCGAGGCCAAGTGTGAGGACGACGACCTCCCGATCGTGTTCATCGCGGGCACTCCGGTGGGGGGCTACAACGAGCTCGTGGATTGGGACGTGTCGGGCAAGCTGAAGAGCGCGGTGTTCGGCGACGGCTGATCGTCTACCACCGCAGAAGCGGTAGAATCCCCCGATGGGCACCGTCATCAAGCTCAACAAGTTCCGCAAGGAAAAGGCCAAGCGCGAAAAAGAGCGGCGAGCAGAAACCAATCGGCGCCTGCACGGCCGCACCAAAGCCGAACGTGCACGCGACCTACTGCAAAAGAAGAAACTACAAACACAGGTGGATGGAGCCTGCCTCGAATCCGGCGTCGAAGACGACTGAACGCGCGCGAGTGCAGAACGGATTCGCGTAGCAGGGGACACCAAGGGCGGAATGAAGGCCCGCGTCCGAAACTCCGTTCGACTGAGCTGCATTGGCCTGCTGACGGCCGGGCTGGCACTCACTGCGTTCGCGTGTAGCTCCGACGACCCCACCCCGTCTGGCAGCGCAGGCACGCCTGGCAACGCAGGCTCGGCGGGCGCGGGCGGCGGCGCGGCGGGCAACGGTGGCACCTCCGGGGCCGCAGGTTCCGCGAGCGCAGGCACAGCGGGTGCCGGAGGCGCGGGCGGCAGCGCCGACGGCTCGAGCATGGCGGGCAGTGGCGGCACTGTCGGCGCTGGTACTGGAGGCAGCGCGGGCTCCGGCGGAAATGGTGGTTCCGGGGGCGCGGGCGGTGCGGCGCCCTTCAAGCTCACGAGCACGGCATTCACCGAGGGTGCCGAGATCCCAGCGGAGTACACCTGCGTGAGCACGAACGGCAGCATCATGTCGCGGCCGTCTCGGCCGCTCGCCTGGGGCCCTGGCCCCGCGGGAACCATGGGCTACGCGATCGTGCTCAAAGACACCGACAACGGCTTCACTCACTGGGCAATCTGGGACATCCCCGCGGACAAGCTCGGGCTACCACGCGATGTGTCGCAGGCGGAGAGACGCACGCTCTCAGGCATCGTCGTCGAGGCCCGACGAGCGTAGTTCGCGGCTTCCCTCGAACACGGTCAGGACCCATACGTTTTGCCCATCGGTTCGATACACGATGCGGTAGCTGCGCAGGTAGGTTTCGCGAATGTCCGCCTGCGCGAGCTCCGGAACGATTCTGCCCAGAAGTGGCGCCTCGGCTGCCACCTCGGTGTGTTCCAAGATGCGCACGATCCAACGTTCAGCAGCGCTCCGGTTGGCGGCAGCGATGTGCGCGAAGATTGCACCCAGATCCCCCCGAGCGCGCTGAGACCACCCTACTGCCAAGCGATCGGTCCGAACTCTTCCTCGAACGACTTCTTGAGCTCTTGCGTCGTGAGCACGCGCCCGGCGTTGACGTCTGCAAGGCCTTCGCCAATCGCCGCCAGAAAGCGGCGGTGCTCGCGTAACGCAGCAAACTCGGCTGCGCCGACGAGCACGGCCGCGGGTTCGCCCCCCTGGAGAACAACGACTGCATCGCCCGTCTCGCGCACACCTCTAACGAGCTCCTCGGCGCGCTCAGCGAGCTCTGTCGTCGAGACAGGGGCCTTTTCGCTACCCATGCCGGAAACCTAGCAGCAGCCCCTGACGAGGTCGAGGCGACCACGCTGGTGACCTCGCGCTAAGTCCACCCGCACGGCGTTGCCCATTCGTTGCCCACACCCAGTCGAATGACGTCGACTCACGTCGACCAGCGGAGAGAGCGATCCTTACCCATTTCGCGTTTCGTTTCACGGCATTGGCTCGCAAGGTCGCGTGCCGCTTGAGGTTGTTGCCGACGTCGATCGCAGGGTTCGAATCCCGCCCTCTCCGCTCTGCCTGCCCCAACTCGCAGGTGCTCGCGGGCTCCGCCCGCTGCGCGCCTGCGGTCTTCCCCAAAGACCGTGCTCGCGCGCGCCTAGTAACGGTTGGTGCTGAAGGACTGGCGGCGCCCACGTGAGCGCGCGCTGCGCGCGGCAGGGGAAGACCCGCCCCGCGCGTTGGCGTCAGGCCCACGTGGGCGATCGCATTGACCGATAGGCCTTGGTAGATTTAGCCGCAGAAACGGCAGGCTCGTCGTGGATGAGCCGACGGAGCTGCCGGAGGGGACCGAGGTCGATCTGGTCGCACTCGAGGGACAACCTGCAGCTGTGGAGGCGGAGCTCCGGCTGGCCGCAGCCATGAAAATGTATGAGCTCGGTCGCCTCTCGTCCGGAGCGGCAGTGCAGCTTGTCGGTCTTCCCAAGCCGGCGTTCCTGACCAAGCTCGCCGACTACGCTCCAGGCTGCCGAGTCCTCAACGGCATCTTCATCAAGGACATGCTGGTACTCCGCTCAGCATGAGGCCTCCGCGCAGGTCGTCGTGCCCGAGCTGGCATTCGCCTCTGGGTTCGTGCAGGTTGCGATTCCCAGTGAGCCAGCGCCGTCGGTGGTCTCACCACCAGTGGACGCGCCGCCACAGGCGACCGGCAAGAGCCCCAATGAGCCGAGCAGCGACCAACGAATGAGCTGGGCGTGATTCATACGAGCCAGTCCCTCGAAGCGATGACGGGCGCGACGCGCGCTTGGGATGCGACCAGGAACGGCCGGCCGCAGCCTGAAGTCGATAGACAGACTCTACTCGCGTCTTCGCTGAACCCGCCCACGCAGACGTGACCGGGCGTGCAATCCGCCTTGGTCAGGCAGGCATC
Organism: Polyangiaceae bacterium; assembly: GCA_035281385.1. Classification (GTDB taxonomy): domain Bacteria; phylum Myxococcota_A; class Polyangia; order Polyangiales; family Polyangiaceae; genus PMG-095. The sequence continues at coordinate 54,414 of DATEDZ010000199.1, read as the reverse complement.
GTCGGCGCGCTGACAGCTAAAGCCGGGATCGGCTCTACAGGCCGATTCGTGTCGAGCACAGTGGTATCCCACTTCACAATCGTCGTCGCTCCGGCAGTTGGCTCGCGCGCAGGCACCGCCCGAAACCTCGCAAGCACACAACTCACCATCGGCGCATTCCTCGTCGGTCAAGCAGCCAACTCGACACACGCTAGCTACCGACCCCACACATTGGCGCAATGTCGCAGAATCCACCTGGCAGTCCCACGCAGTCGGCGCCCGTTTGGCAAATCATCCACGCGCTGGCTGGAGCTGCACCAGCACCCCCACCTGTTCCCGCACCACCCGGTGGCGATGCTTGTCGCGCCGAGCACGTGGCTAGTTGCGAGCGGTAGACGTAGCCCTCGCTGCACGTCGTGAGCCCGCTAAACACTTCGAGCTGTGGTGATGTGCAGCTCGGTGGTTCGCGCAGAGCCCCGGTACCACCACCTCCCACCGAGCCACCCATTCCCGAAATGGAAGTGCTACTGCCTGAGCTCCCTCCGCTTTCCGTGCCAGCGTTGTCGTCGCTCGGCCCACCACCCCTCGTGCCGCCACACGCAATCGGCACCACGCTCAGTGAACCGAGCAGCGACCAGCGCAGCAATTGAGCGTGGTTCACACCGGCCTTCTGTCGCGCCGCACGAGCCACGCGTCGGATTCGACGACCGGCGCCACGCGCGCCTGCGCTTCGACCAAAAACGGGCGACCGCAGACGGCATCCAGGCACCTGCGATGATCGCTGCCGAAGCTCATGCACTCCTGGCGGTCGCAATCCTCATTCGTCAGGCATTCGTCTTCGGGGCGTTGGCAGCTGAACAGTCCGCGATTGACGAAGCAAACGTCGTCTTCCTGCGCGCAGTGATAGCCCTCGGCGCAATCGGCGTCGCCGCGGCAAGTGGCCTGCATGCAGACACCGCCGGAAGGGCCGCACAGGCAAAGCTGAAATCCATTGCATTCGTCGTCCGACAGACAACCCAACTGACACGCCGTCGTGTACGGAGTCGCCCCGAGCACGCCGCAGAAAGCGTGCTCGCCTTCGCACGACTGGTTGCAGGTGGGGCCGGGCGGGCTCGTTGGCTCGCCGCCACTGGCTCCCGCGGCTCCCATGCCGCCCGCTCCACCCTGACTCTCCTCGGGTGCGCCAGCGCGCGACGAGCAGGTCACGGCGCTGCCGCGGTAGCGATAGCCCTCAGCGCAGGTGGTGAGCCCGCTGACTTCGTCCAACTGCGGCGTCGTGCACGTGGGCGGTTCAGCAGCGCCGGGCTGGGCGCCTCCCATCCCCGTCACCGGCGCGCCTGCTGTCCCAACTGGTGCAGTGCCAGCCGTCCCCACCGGCACCTTGCCCGCCATTCCCGTCGTCGGCGCACCGCCCGCGCCGCTCGTTGGGTCCTGTGGCGCTAGCTCATCGCGTGATACGCCGCCACAAGCGACCGGCACGACCCCGAGGGACCCGAGCAGCGACCAACGGAGCAACTGGGCGTGGTTCATGCTTGCGTGCAAGCCTCGACCAGCGCGGGCGGCGCGCCCAGCGACAGCAGCTGCAAGCTGAAGCGCGCGAAAGCCGCGATGCTGGCGTGCTCCATCTGGCCCATCTTCATCCAGTGTTCAGCCCGCGCGGTGCGCTCGGCGCGCGTGAGGTGGGAGGTGGCGGGCGTCCAGTCGCGCTGTGCGAGCCAGGCGCCTGACGGCGCGACGCGGTGCCGGTAACCCTCCTGGCAGGTGACGAGCCCCGTCGCCGAGTCGAGCTTCGGGGCGGTACAGGGGGGGAAGCCCGGCCCGGCGCCGCCGACGATGATCGGGCCGCCTCCACCCACGCTCGTGTTTCCGCCCACGCCCGGGCCTGGTCCTGGACTGGGCCTGATCGTTGCGCGCGACCGCGTTGAATCCGGACCCATGCCGGCGGTTAGGCAACGGATGTGCCAGCCCTAAACGCAGGACTTGGTGCTGGTTTTCAGCGATTTGCCCGCGCAACTTGGCACACTGGCACACGAAATCCGGCCCCAATCGGATTCAGCAGAAAAACAGGTGCGCCCACGACCGAGCGTGATCTTCGAGCCATCTTGCGCGCTCTGGGACTCTCGACGACCGCCGTAAGCCAACGGCGCTGCTATACGAGCGCCACGAGACGGCAGAGCAACGACAGCGGGTCGAGGTCGACAGCGACCGTGCCGTCGCTGAACGGCTTCTTGAGAGCGATGCGCAGCAGGCCATCGGGAGCAGGCGGGAGCCGCTCGGTGGCAGGCGGGCGGAGGACGGCTGGGATCTACGACACAGCCGCGACATGACGAGCCGGGCCGTACGGTCGAAAGCGGTGTTTCGACGGGACTGAGCTGGTGCGCGCCTGGCAGTTTACCGCGAAGGCCACCTTCGGGCACTATCGGGAGTCATGCACGCTGAAGGTGCGCCGAAAGGTTCCTGGACGATTGGACAGGGGCCGCATGACCGGTCATTGATCGCGAAGTTCGTGGGGCCGACACCGACGGCCGAGTTTCCCAAGTTCCTCGTTGCGCTCAGCGCACGCATGCCAGCAGCCTGCGCGACGCTGATCTTCGACTTGACCGAGCTCGATGGCTACAACCCCGAAACCAAGGAGCCGATGAAAGCGTGGCTGCTCGAGCACAAGCTTGCGATCCGCGAAATCGTCGTCGTGGTGCCGAAGTCGAGGCTCATGGTCAGGACCGTGACCGCGGCGATCGGGTTAGCCGTAGGCGTCAAGATCACCGTTCGCGAAGAGGTCTCGGAAGCCGAGCAGCAGCCAGAGGCATGCGTGTCTAGCTCACGGTGCTGAGCGCGTCGTTTCGAGCAACTGCTGGATTCGCGCTAGAAGCGTCTCGTTGCTGAAGGGTTTGAGGACTAGACTCACGTACGGATCGCCATCATTGACGACTTCACTCGTGTAGCCAGAGATGAATAGGACGGACGCCTGTGGACGACTCTGCTTGAAACGTCGCGCCAGCTCCACTCCACCCAACTTCGGCATGACGAGATCGGTGATGAGGAGATGGATGGGGCCTGCGTGTTCGGTGGCTGCCTTCAACGCCTCCTCACCGTTCGATGCTTCAATGACGCGGTAACCAGATCGCGCGAGCTCTGGGACGATCAGGCTTCGCAGCAGATCATCGTCTTCGACGAAGAGCAGCGTCTCGTGACCTGCTTCGACGCGTGGTTTGGCGGGTTCTGGCCGTGCAGGCTCGATGGCTGCATCGCGCTCGGGCAGGTAGATGATGAACGTCGTGCCGACGCCGCGTTCGCTCTCCACCGCAATATGCCCGCCGTTCTGTTTGACGATGCCGTAGCACATGGCCAGACCCAACCCAGTGCCCTTCCCGATCGTCTTCGTCGTGAAGAACGGTTCGAAAAGGTGCTCGCGTGCTGCGTCCGTCAGGCCTTGACCCGTGTCGCGCACCGAGATCACCGCATAGCGCCCCGCGCTGGCTCCAGGCAGCGGATTGGCGAAAGAAGCGTCGATGATCGCGGGCCATGTGCGGAACGTGAGCCGGCCACCGCTCGGCATTGCATCGCGAGCGTTGAGGGCCAAATTGAGGAGCAGTTGCGACACTTGGCTGGGATCGACCTTGACGGGCAGGGACTGGCTGCTGGTCTCCACTTTCAATTCGATATTTTCGGCCAACACACGCTCGAGAAGGTTTGCCGTCTCGTGCACGAGCCCGTTCAGATCCACCAGCTGGGGCTCGATCATCTGGCGTCGCGCGAATGCGAGGAGTTGCCGGGTTAGATTCGCCCCTCCCTCCGCCGTCAGGTTTAGAAGGGCAAGGTATTCGTGCGCCATCGAGTCCGGCGCCACCTCGCGCTGTGTCAGTTTGATCAGGCCGAAGATGCTGGTGAGCAAATTGTTGAAGTCGTGTGCCACGCCACCGGCGAGCCGTCCGATGCTCTCCAGCTTCTGCGCTTGCAGCAGCCTGTCCTCGAGCTGCCTGCGATCGGTTATGTCTTGGGCGACGACTACGATGCCCTGAACACGTCCGTGATGATCTAGTTGAGGCAAGCGCGCGATGTCGAACCAGCGCTTGCCCAAGCCGGGAACGTCCATCGGCTCGACAACCCCGACCTTTGGCTCGCCCGACGCGATAACCTGAAGGTCAGCTTCTCGATGCTCGGGCCCATCCCACGACCAACGACCAGCGGCGAGCGCTGCCATTTCCGTCGCGGCTCGATTGGCGTGCAAGACATTGCGCGCTGTGTCCTTGTAGACGACCAATGCGGGAATGGCGTCGACGATGAACTCCAGCTCGGCGCATTTTCGCGCCAGTTCCTTACGGTTGAGCTCGCCGTGGCTGGATGCAATGCCCGTCAAGACCCGCCCCTGTTCTCAAAGGCTAGCGACCGATGGGCTGTCGTCGACGTTGTCGGAGATCCGGATCTTGACGCCGGTCGCAAGGGCAATGACGGCGGTCACCATCTTGAGCATCGCGCCCGACTTGGGCACGAGCACCGTGATTTGCCCGATGCGATGCTTGTTCCGTAGAAGCCAAATCTTGATCGGCTCCTTCGTCTCCGGATTGTGCCCGACCAATTGACGAAGATCGAATACCACGTTGGCGTCCTCCGCAGGCATCATCTCGGAGAGCGCATTGATGAACTGGGGGATTTCGAAGGTTCGTGTCGGGCCCACGAAACGGATGAAAATCGTCCCGGTGGCCGCCGCCTTGGTAATCCCCCAGCTGGGCCTTTCCCCTTGGTCGCTGACCATAGGCCTTTCTATCCCATCCTGGCGCGCACACCGTCAAGGCTTGCTGAAACGCAACCTGACCGACTAGGGCAAAACGCCACGCGCCGGGCCAGCAGGCGGCGACAGGTGGCAAGTCGAGCATCGAGCGATGTCCACATCGAACCGATCCGAGCGATCGTGGATGGTATGGACTCGGATGTCGAGGGCGTTGTCGGGCTCGATGCCCAGGGAAGCATGGCAGCCGAAGCAGGCTCGCCTGTCGGAAACTCCGTGTAGAATTCGGTCGAAGCCGGTGAGCTTGCTCGGTTTGTGACAACTCGTGCAGGAGGTCTGGGGTGCAAATTGAGAAGCGGCGGCGGTGCCTACCTGGATTTCCAGCGTGGCGCCTCGGTTGAGAGCTTCCCCACCGAAGTCCCGACGAGCTTTGATGGCTGCAACATAGGTACCTGCCTCGGCATCGGAGGGGATGATAAGCGTAACGGTATCCGAGACCGGAAGCTCCCACAGCGATGGGTCCGCAAAACCACCAAAGACGATGCCGGCCGGTGGCACCGTTTGACCCACCGCGGTGAAGCCGTCGACCGCCGTCGTCGCGAACGGGACTTGAGGTCCAAAAAACAGTGTCGGGTCCACCACGGTGGTGGGAGTCTTCAGGTCGTTCGTCGGTCCCGAGAGCACGGCTAGCAGGTTGGACTCGCGGTGCTTGAGCGCGTAGTAGAGGCGAGTCTGCTCCTGAAGGTCCAGGTAGCGAAGCCCGCTGTCGATCTCGCCAGCGATGAACTCGGCGTAGCTGGGGAGCTGGCCTTCGGGATGCAGCCGGCGACCTCTGCCGTCACGAAAAGTCACACGCAAGGAAACGGCCTCACCTGGTAGGTAGTATTGGCCATTGGCGGGAGAGCCGATCGTGTCCAGGTGGACTCGAAATCCGTAGTCGAACGGTCCGGCGGGCCGCCGTGAGACGGGCACATCGAAGGTGAGAGCAGGGAGCTGATCCCAGGTCAGGCGCAGCGTAGCCGTGGAGGACGGCACCGTGCGTGCGTCGCTCTCGGGATGGAGCGCATCACGAAACTGAACCAACGCCTCTGCGACGAAAGTCGCGGTGGCGCAGTTGCCGATGGCGGAGCAACCGAACGCGGACTGTCGTGCCACGAATCTTCTCACGAAGCCGTCGTCGCTCGGCAGAAACCGGTCGTCACGGCCTGCATGCGCAAGCCAGGGCGCCCCGAGGCGCCTGCCCCTAGCATCGAGCGCAACCAGCTTCAGCTCGCTCGACTTCTCCATCCACCTTGCGCCGCGAAAATAGCGCTCACGCGTGAAGCTGCCATCCAGGCTGGGTACCCAGATCTCTTCGACCTGCTCGATTCCTCGCCAGTCCAGGGCGCGCAGCGCGCTGTTCTGGATAAGCGGCGTGAGGCCTGCGTCGGTCGGCGACTGCACCGATTCGGTGACATCGATCTCCTGCAGGTAGCGCTGGACGTTGCCGAAGAGCTGAAGAGGCCGCGTCTGCCCGTTGGCGATGCGGAGGCTCAACCCGATCGGCTCCCGTTCGAAGTGCGTGGCCTGGCCGAGCTCGGCGACCGATTCCCCATCGACGACCCCACAGCCGGCAGCAATTGAGCAAGTCGTAGCGACCACCAGCAGATGTCTCGCACGCATTTCCGCCTCCCTGGTCCGTCACACAGGACGAGCACGATGCTCGACCCAGACGAAACGCATCGACCATCCATCGATGATCGCCCACGACTTGTCAAGCCAGCGGTGTAACCGTGGCTCCCATTTCAGTCGCAGTCCCACCGGCTACAGTGGGTCAATGTATGACGCCCACCACCCCGCACGCATTGTTACGCTGGGACGAACTGAACGTTCTGAAGGCGCCTTGGTGAAGCCGCTGGCCGGATAACATGGCCAGGTTTCCCACCGCTGACGTCCGCAGCAACCGCCGCGCATCCAGAAGAATGTGCCCGACATCAGGATCCGGCGGGTAGGACGCGGCTAGAAATTGCCGGATCCTGATGTCGAAGCGTCCCTACCAGCCCTGGGCACCCTACCCGTTTCTTTCGACCACCCCGTTTAGGGATTCTCGACGACGTTGGTCACCGTGATGTGTACCAGCTGCGTCGGCCACGGCTGAGAAGTGCTGTCGCTCACCTGGTTCAGTGACGACAGAGGCTGGCCAGCATAGCTAGCGGGCAGCTGGAGCGTCGGCTCGTTCGGTACCAGGCGCGGACTCGGACAGTTGCTGCCTAGGACCTCGCCCGCGTTGCAATTGGCGATAGAGTGGCATTCACGGTTCTGACTCGTGTAACGAATCACGCCTTGACCCGGCACCGTGATGGTTGCCTCGTACCCGATCAAAAAGAGACGGTGATTTTCTTGAAGCAAACCAAAGCTATTGAGAAAGTAGTGCTGCCGTTCCGTCTGGCCATCGGGCTGCAGAACCGACAATCGATAGACTTGGTAGTTACTGGGGCTGGCGGGCTGGCCGCCCACGTAAAACGCGTCGTTGACGGCCGTTTCGACATCATCAGGAACGGACTCGGTACGTCGCTGTCCGCCGATATACGCACGTCCTTCGACGATGCCGTTGACCTGAATGGTGACGTCGTAGGTCTTGCCGAGCTCGCCGCCGAGCTGGAACTCTTCTTCGAAGGTTTCGCCACCCGGCGGGCACGGCACGTTCGTGAGACAATGGTGCAGAAATTTGCTCTTGCACGACGCCAAGAAGAACGAATCCTCGAAGGCGAACCCGTACTGGTTGACGGCGCTGGTCAGTCCGCCCGGAGCTCCGCCACCCGCCACTGGATCGCCGTTGCCCATGGGTTGGCCATCGTCAGAGGAGCTAGCGGCACCGCCAGCGCTGGTGTTGGGCGCGCTTGGTCCGTCGCTCGCGCCGGCGCCTGCTTGCGCCGCATCCCCGTTCGCAGGCGGAATGATGCTGCTCGACGGCTGTCCATTGTCACCATTCGCGCTGCCCTGGTCGTGTCCCAGATCCGTGTTCGGATCGTCCTTCAGGACGCAGCTCGTCGTAACGCTGCCGGCCAGGCAGAGTGATAGAGCCGTTAGCGTCAACCGCCTCGTTTCAAATTCTCGGGTTTTCATCGCAGATGTTTGGGCTAGTCTCGGCTAGCTCGGCGGCCGTGAAGAAAAATGCGAAATCGTCCGATACCGCCCCGAATGCTGCGCTACGGGGCCCGGCTGCTTCTCTGCGCAACACTCGTCACCGCGAACGCGCATAGTACACAGAAAACCGAGCCCGCCGGGCGCAGCTATCAGCTCAGCTGGCTGGCGCCACCAGGCTGCCCGCAGCAAAGCGAGCTCGTGGCGCGCATCGATCGCCTGCTCGCCGGCTCGCCGGTGGAAACACCCGCTGAGCTCGTCGCGCTGGCGCGCGTGACGGCGGCTCCGGACGGAGGCTTCGAGGCCTCGCTCGACTACGCCATCGGCGGCGCCAAGAATCAGCGGACGCTGACCGCTCCCTCGTGTGAAACGCTGGCGTCGGCGACGGCGTTGATCGTCGCTACTGCCATCGATCCGATGGCAGCGAAGCGTGCTTCGGAGCTCGGTCGCCAAACGAGCGAACCCGTTTCCGCGCCCGCGGAAACGAGAGCGCACGCGCCGAAAGCGAGCACACCCGCCGAAGCGTCGCTCCCCTTCGCCCGAAAGCCGCAAGCCTTATCGCCTCTTAGCTGGACAGTGGCGGCTCTAAGTTGGGGTGGCGTCAACGTCATGCCCCATTTGGCTTGGGGCGCCGGGGTTTCGCTCGCGGTCGAGCGACGGCGGCTGTCAGCAGGCATCGACGTCCAGTATTGGGGTAAGCAGCGACAAGCAAGCGACCCGCGGCCCGACGCCGGTGCTGATTTCCAGCGCTATTCCGCGGGCCTGCGCGGCTGCTACCGCTTTCTCGGCGGTCGCCTGAGGCTTGACGGCTGCGGCGGGCTGGAGCTCATCCGGCTCCACGGACGAGGCTACGGCGTGGACGAGCCGAGCTCCGGATCCCAAGCTTGGATTGCGCCATTTTTCGGTTCGAGCATCGCCTGGCAGGTTCGGCCGTGGCTCCATCTGGTTGCCCGCAGCGAGCTCAGTTTTCCTCTGCTACGGCACGACTTCGAGCTCGGTGGTATCGGGCTCGTCTACCGTCTTCCGCCAGTGGGACAGCGCCTAGGCATGGGGATTGCCCTGCCATTTTGAGTCACGAAAGCGGCGTGAGGGGGGACTTACCAGACACGGCGACGTCTATGAGAAGCGCAGCAGCCTTGTTCGGCCGAAGCCGACCCCCCGGCGGCGTCCGCTCGCCCGCTGCGCCGACGCTGCCGGACAAAGTAGCGGCAATCTACGAACGCTACTTCGACTTCGTCTGGCGCAACGCCCGACGTCTGGGTGTACCGGACGCAGCGCGGGACGACGTCGTGCAGGACGTGTTCGTAGTCGTTTGTCGCAGGCTCGACGACTTCGAGGGCCGTTCGTCCATCGAGACCTGGTTGTTCGGCATTCTGAGCCACATCGTGACGCGCCGACGTCAGCGCGATCAGCGACGCCACGCCAAGCTTCCGCTAACCTCGACCAGCGATGATATCGCGGACCTGCCAGCCGTGGGTCAGCCGAGTCCGCACGAGCTCATGGCTCAGCGGCAAGCCGTCGAGCTGCTGTACGAGCTGCTCGCCACCCTCGACGAGGACAAGCGCGCTGCTTTCATCTTGATTGAGCTCGAGCAGCGCCCGCCATTGGAGGTGGCGCAGACCACCGGTGTGAACGTGAACACGATCTATAGTCGCGTGCGCGCAGCGCGACAGCACCTGGAAGCGGGCATCGCCCGTCACCGCGCGCAGCAGGGCTGGAGGCACCATGCATGATTCGAGCGGCGAGCTAGATCGCCTTTTGGAAGTGGAGCGCGGTATCGCCGCTGCTAGCCGTGCCGATCGCGACCGCAATCGGCGCGCCCTAGCGAGAAGACTCAGCCTGGCCGGCGCGCTCGGTGCGAGCGCAGCGGAGGCAGGGCGACTGGGCTGGCTCGCGTCATCTGCGAGCGTGAAATTCATTGCGACCATCGCGCTGGTTGCCGGCGGCAGCGGCGGTGTCGCCTGGCTCGTTTCGCCGGCACCAAGGCCGAATGCGTACTCGCAGCGACCCCGTATCGAAACCACACCGGTCGCAGCCGCGGTTAGCCTGGCGAGCGCGGCCGTTACGGCTCCGAGCGTGGCGCCGTTCGAGGTTCCGCCAAGTTCCGCAAGCCCGGTGCTCAGCCAGCCATTGACGAGCACTGGCGTCCCGTCACACCGCGATGTCGGGCCCGCTCCGAGCGCAGCCGCCTTTCCGGCGGAGCCCGGTGACAGTCTGGCCGGCGAAACGCGCCTGCTCGGTCAGGCGCAAGCCGCGGTGCGCGCCGGACAAGCAAGCCGAGCGCTCGAGCTGCTCGATCGCGCCGCGCAGCTCTACCCAACGGGCGTTCTTCAAGAAGAAGTCGGCGCTACGCGCGTCTTCGCTTGGTGTCAGCTCGGGCAGCACACTCAGGCGGAGGCCGCTGCTAGCAGTTTTTTCGAGCGTTTTCCGAGGTCACTATTGGCGGACCGTGTTCGGCAAAGCTGCGCTTCGCGTGTACACCCTTAGGATTGTCCAAGCGAGCACTGGCGGCCCCGAGAAAAGGCTTTGCCGCGGCTGGCCGGTTTCGCGGCTGGAGTCGCCGTTCCATGAGTCCGAAGAGCAGACGTCGCCGGTCTGCAGCTTGGGGTTGGCAGCGCCCGGACCGTAGCTCAGCACCTGAGCTGCGGGCCGAGGGTGGCACAGATCTGGCTCAACTCACGCTAGTTGGATCGCGCGTAACCCCATGAAAATACACCGCTCTAGCCTGCCCGGGGAAGCGTGGTCGGCTGGCATGCGGCATGCTGGTACGCGGGCTGTCGCCATGAGGTTTGGTCCGACCAAGTCGCTTGGGTGCGCACGGCGCGCACTGCCGGTTGCACTCGGACTGGCAGCGCTCAGCGCCTGCACGGGCGGAGGGGGCGGCAACATCGAGATCATCGACTACGGGCCGCCGCAGTGCAGCTTCATCCCGCAGGACGGCGAGGCGGCAGCGCTGCTCGACGGCGAGAGCTCGAGCCCGTCTGGACTGCGTATCAACGAGGTAATGACTGGCAACGACGGCGCGTGGGTCGACGAGATCGGGGAGACGGACGACTTCATCGAGCTCTACAACGGCGGCGAGACGAAGCTCGCGCTCAAGCACTATTTCATCGGTGACAAGGTCGGAAAAGCGACACGGCTTCCAGACGTGATCCTACCGCCGGGCGGCACGGCCTTGATCTGGACGGACAACACACCCGAGCAAGGCGCGTGGCATATGCCCTTCAAGCTGTCCAACTCGGGCACGCCAGTCCTGCTTTGGTCGGATTCGTGCGCGCTCGTCGACGTGGTCTCGGTGCCCGAGCTACCTCGCTCGGAGAGTTACGCACGCCTACCCGACGGCACGGGTCCCTTCTCGATCTGTCGCTACGCCACGCCCGAGCGGAAGAATGGCGAGACGTGCGAGCCGCCGTCACCGCCGAATCTGCAAGACAACATCACGTTCGAACCATTCGCGTGGGCCGACCCGCCCTTGCCGATCGCGGGGCCGCTGGTGCTGACCGAGCTCTTGCTGCATCCTGCTGGGTTCGTAGAGGTGCTCAACGCCAGCGACGAGGCTGTGGAGCTGGCCGAACATTCGCTGCGCCTCGCCAGCTTCGCGCCAGGCGAGGCATGGCCGGACGCCGCGGCGGGTGTCGAGCTTGCGTGGCCCGTCGATGTCAGCAGCCTGGCTGCGGGTGAACGCCTGGTGATCCCGGTTACCGAAACCGACACGGCGGAGCTCGAGGCGTCGCCGGAGCTGGAGGGCGTCGCCACCATCTTTCGCTCCGGCGACGATGCCGTGAGCGATCGCCTCGACTTCATGGCTTGGCCCGAAGGCGCGTCGCTTTCGCGCGTGCCCGATGCCAGCGGCGCCCCACGTTTCTGTGAGATCCCGAGCCCCGGGGAGCCCAACCACGACTGTAGCGAGCTCGCTGAACGCGAGCTGGGCAGCGGTCGAGCGCACCACCTGGCGACGCAGGGTGATTTCGACCGGCTCGCCGCGGGCGGCACGGCAGTCGGCGAGGATGGCGTCAAGTTCGTGATCGACCTGCAAGCCGGAGGTGTGGTGCACCTGCTGGGCACGCGCGATTGGGCCCTGCATTACACCTGGATCCGCGAGCAAATCGAGCAGCTACCACATCTCGATCGTTGCGATCCGGTGCAGTCGCAAGAGTTCAACGTCGGCTGGCAACTCTTCAGCCAGACCGAGTACTTTCGGGTCGAGGGCAGGCGATATCTGCTCGGCACGTTGGTCCGCCACAGCAATGGCAAGAAGACGGTCGAATTCACCCCCGGAGACGCCATCATCGGCGAGCAGATGATGGGCGCTTTCTTCACGGTGATGAATTACGTGCCTGACCCGACCGAGTGGGCCATCAGACCGACCGAAGGCCGACAGCTGAGCGAGCTTCGAACCGTCGAGGGCAGCGTGCCGATCGTCGGTCCGAACGCGCCCTACGTCGGGCTCACCTACCAGCCTCTGAACCCCGCCGTGGGCTTCGGCACGCTGACCTTCGTCTCGGCTCGCGAGCTCGAAACGACCGAGCTTGCTCCCAACCTGATCGTCGTGACCGACGACGTGCCCAACGAAAGCGCCTTCATGGGCGGCCTGATCACGGAAGCCTTCCAGACGCCCCTGGCACACGTGAACGTGCTGGCGCGCGGTCGCGGCACGCCGAACATGGCGCTGCGCGAGGCGCGCGACGATCCGCGCGTCAAGGACTTGTTCGGCAAGCTGGTCAGGCTGGAGGTCCGATCGGCGGATTTTTCGCTGCGCGAGGCCACGGCCGAGGAGGCGGACGACTACTGGCAAGCGCGCGCCCCCACCGGACCGAAGCTGGCCCCGAATCGCGACCTTTCGGTGCGCGGCGTCGTGCCTCTTTCCGAAGTCGAGTACGACATTCGCTCGAGTGTGGGCTCGAAGGCGGCCGGCATCGCGGAGCTGTATCGGGTGACCGAGATCGGTCCGTACTGTCCGACCACCACCGTGCCGCTCTTCGTGCCACCGGACGCGTTCGCGATTCCGTTCGCACACTACGAGGACCATTTCGAAGCCAGTGGCGCCAAAGCGCTGCTCGCAGAGCTCGAAGACGATCCGGAGTTCCGCGCCGACCCGGAGACGCACCTGGCGGGCCTGGAGCAGGTGCGCGAGGCGATCCTGACCCACCCCGTCGATGCGGAGCTGCTGCAAGAGCTTCGCCGCGCGGTGCAGCAGCGCTTCGGCACCATCAAAGTGCGCTTCCGCAGCAGCAGCAACACCGAAGACCTGGCGACCTTCAACGGCGCCGGCCTGCACACCTCCACGAGCGCCGACATCGAGGGCAGCTCGTACAGCATCGAGGACTCACTACGGCTGGTGTGGTCGAGCTTGTGGAACACGCGCGCGTACGACGAACGCGTCTTCACCAACATCGATCAATCAGTGGCGGCGATGGGCGTGCTGGTGCATGAGGCCTGGCCCTCCGAGCGCGCACAGGGTGTCGCGATCAGCCGCAACGTGCTGCACGCGACGCGTGAGAGTCAATACTACATCAACGCGCAGATCGGCGAAGCGGCGGTCACCAATCCGGCCCCCGGCGTGACCAGCGACGAGATCGTCTACACGCGGCCGCCCTGGGCTCCCAAGGCGGAGTATCAGGCGCGCTCGAGCTTGTCGCGCGGTCAGGACGTGCTGTCGTTCAGCGAAATCCAGGCGCTCGGCTGCGTGCTCGAAGCAATTCACACGCATTTTCAGCCGCTGGTCGACCCGAATAACGAAAACCGGCTGTACGCGATGCAGATCGACTGGAAGCTGATCGGCCCCGAGCGACGGCTGATGATCAAGCAAGCCCGTCCCGACACCTTCGGCTCGCTCGACGCGCCCACCGACTGCCGTGAGTTCTGAGCGCGGCGCGGCCGAATATCAGCCTGGATGCAAGGCTGTCGTTCGCGGAGCCAGGCCGCGCCTGATCATGAGCTCGCTGGCAGCGTTTTTATCTTTTAATTTCAATAAGTTATACCACAAATATCGTGTGTTGCTCGACCTTATCGCCACACTTACCGAGATTCGAATCGTGGCGGGGTCGAGCCGGGTTTTCACCAAAGCCGTGTGCGTCGAGGTAATCCGGGGTAGTGTAGCCGCCGGCGCGATTAAGCGTCTCTGACGCGCGCGCTCGGCTGGGAGCTGTTTCTGTCCGATCGCTCGTTTCTGCAAGAGGATGAATCGAATGAGCGAAGGCACGATCAAGCGAGTTACGGAAAAAGGTTTCGGGTTCATCGAGACCGCGCCCGGCAAGGATCTCTTTTTCCACATGTCAGCCTGCGAGGGCGTCCGCTTCGAGGACCTGCGGCCTGGTCAGAAGGTAACGTTCGTTGAAGGCCAGGGTCCCAAGGGCCCGCGCGCCGAGAACGTCAAGCTCGCGTAGCTTCGACTGCGTCGCTAGCGACCGTCGACTCGGCTCGGGACGCCGCACCACCGCGATGTAACGCTTGGCATCGCCCAAGCGTCGCGCGGTGGTGCGCAAATTTGTGTGGCAAATGGGCTCCCTATAGACGATTCCCTGCCGGTAGGACGTTCAGTCCGCCAAACACCACCTGGCGACGGTGCCGTTGTCTTCGGCAGTGACCAGCTCGGTGTTCGATAGGAACGCAGCCGCGGGCACGACGCTGTCGACCTCGAGGACGGGGAGACGCGCGTCCGTGTCCCAGACGATGCCGCCCTTCAGCGCAGAAAGAGTCGCGACGCGCCGGCCATCGGGACTGAAGACTGCGCTGTAAAAGTCTCTCACCCAGGGCGCAAGCTTCATGGACAAGATCGAGCCGCTCTCCGCGCTGAGCAGCATGAAGAAGCTCGTTTCGCCGAAGTTGGGGCCGACCCCGCCACCGACCAGGGCGAGCAAGCTGCCGTCGGGCGACAGCGCGACGCCAGACAACCCGGCGATCACGCGCTCGGAGAAGATTTCCGAGGCGAGGAGCAAGCTTCCGTCGGAAGTGTTCCAGATTGCAACGCTGCGGAAGGACAAGGCGGCGAGCTTGGTGCCGTCGCGCGAAAAGGCGAGCGCTCGGCTTTCGCCGTCGAGTCCGCTCAGAGTATGAAGCACGGCGCCGTCGGCTACGGCAGCGAGGTCGAGGCTGCCGTCGCGATAGCCTCGCGCGACGACGGTTCCGTCGGGCGAAAGAGCGGCCTCGTCGAGGCCCGCTACCGGGAAGGCTCGTAGCTCCGCGGCGTCGCTCGTTGAAACCACCGACAAGTCCCTGTCGCTCAGCTGCAGTAGTCGCGAGCCGTCATCCGATAGCCCAAGCGCGCGGGCGGGGAACGGAAAGGAGGTCGTGGACATGCCGGCGCTTTCGCCGGTCAGGCTCCAGAGCAGGGTGTCGGGACGGTTGGCGCTGCTCGCAAGGGTCGTTCGATCGCCCGAGATGGCGAGGGCTTCGACGTTGTTGACGTGGCCGACGATGGATCGCACGCGCGCTCCGTCGCTGGTTTGCCAAGCCTCGAGCTGCGCGTCCGAGCCCGCGCTGATGACGATCGCGCCGTCTGGAGATACCGCGAGCGCGGAGATGCCGTAGTACTGCGGGTCACTGTCCACGATGGAGGGCTCGGGGGTCGTGAGGCCCTTGTCGAACGCCGGCGCCGTCGGGGTGCCCTCGACGCTGCGCACGAAGAGTGTGCGTTCGCCAGGGGACGAGCGAGTACCGATGAAAAGCAGGCTGCTGTCGGCCGAAAACGCCAGCGCGCTGGCTTGGTCCAGCCGCACGAAAAGCTCGAGGTCTTCCGGGCTGGTGGTCGTCACGGGCTCGCCCGTTCTCGCATCGACGACGCTCGCGCTCGTCGCCAGGTACTGGCCGTTCGGCGAGAACGTGAGCGATCCGCCGGCGGGATCGAGGACCGCGATCTCCGTTCCACTGCTGGTCTCGAACAGCTGCGCCCGGCCCGCGGTCGAGACGGCGACGCGAGCCCCGTCGGGCGAGACCGCCAGGCTCGCCGAGTAGACGGGAGTCAGGGCCCCTTCGACCGCGATGGTCCTGACGAGCGTCCGCTCAGGCATCGACCAGATCGAGACGCTGAGCATTTTTGCCGAAGGGTCGCGCTGAGCGCTAGCGAGCACGCTGCCGTCACTCGACGCCGCCAGCGCGACCGGAAGACTGTCGGGACCGGCGGGGTCGTCCGGGTCGCTGAGCTCGCCCACAACTGCGCCGTCGGCCACACGGTGCACGCGCGTCTTCTCCGCTGGAACATTCGCGGAATCTGGAGCATCCGGCTCGGTGAGGCTGGCTGAAATGGCAATAGTGTCGCCGTCCGTGAAGGCGAAGGCCTCCACGCTGCTCGCGAGCGGCGGCAGCGCGTGGAGCGGCGTCCAGTCGCTGGCTCGCAAGAGCTTGACGTGGCGGCCGTCGTGGATGCCAAGGATGCTGCCGTCGGGCGAAAACTGAAGCTTTCTGGCCACCCAGCCCACGCCGAGCCAGCCGCAAGGCGTCGTGATTCGCCCGCCGGCGTCCGGCCGATGCACGGCATCGCCCAGGAGCGTGCCCGTTGGGCTTTCGGTCGCTCCCGCGGTGCCGCCGTCGCCACCGGAACCGCCGCCCCCAGAACTGCCGCAACCTGCGACGACCAAAGCCAGCGCTGCAATGGAAGGAGCCTGTCGTCCGAACATGGAGACCTCCACGAGCGGCCATTGTAGTTGGCCGTGTCGTCGAGGGGCCATAGCTTCGAGCGCAGACAACCTCCCCTCGCGAACGTCACGGCCGAACTTCAGGGCTGAACGGAATCCCACGACACTGGCCATGTGGCGAACCATTCACCATAGACCTATTGTGCGCGAGTTGAGAGGGTTGGCGCCCCATGATGGCGCCTCGTCCTTGCGGTTTGTCAGTGGTTTGCTTCGCGCTCTGTACATCACGAACGCGTACATTCTTGGCTCTGACATGATGTATCAAGGCGTCAAGGCGAGTGTGATGGGCGGCTTCGAGCTCTCGCTTCGCATCACGGACAAGGCTCAGGTCGCTGCGCGCGTGCGGGCATTCGATCGACTCTTCGAGGACGCTCGGACTTTCACGCTGCTTCAGTACGGCGATGGCAATGGCGGCAAGCACGAGCTGCGCAAGGCCGTGTGTGCGGGTCTGCGCGCTCTCAGAGCGGAATTTCTCGAGCTCGAACGCCTGGGCTCCGACATGCTCGCCACGAGCGCGAAAGGCAAGCGGCCCAGCGCTCCTCTTCAAGCACCAAGCGTCCCACCGCTGCTGGAATCCGGCTGAAGTCCGGGACTAGAGCGCAGGCCGACCCGCTTCGAATTGGGGGAGGTCGTCGGTGATGGTGTCCCCACGGGGCTTCCGGCAAGCGGTACTTCGTGAGCAGTTCCTCCTCGCGCGAGCGCGTCGCGGCGCTTGGCGCTAGATTGAGGCTTGATGGAGAGCTCGCCCGTCAAGCAGCGCACGCTTGCTGTGCGTCCGTGGACGTCGGACGACGACGCGTTCGTGGCGGAGCTTTCGGAGGAGTCTTTCGGCGAGTATGACGTGCGACCATCACGCTACCTGCTGCACGCTACCCGTCGGCACGGCATTCGCACCTGGATCGCGGTCGAAAACGACGTGCCGGCGGGCATGTTGGTGCTCGGAAGGGATGCCAGCACGTGGTGGGTCCTGGCCGTCGCGGTAACTGCACGAGCGCGGGCTCGCGGCATCGGTGGCCGATTGATGCACCTCGCCGAGCGCCACGCCTCGGCGCACGGAGCGCAACGGCTTTCCCTCTTTACGGCGGATTCCAACCTGGCGGCGCTCGATCTGTTTCTCCGCTGCGGTTTTCGCATCGTCCGTCGCCAACCGCGCTTCTACGCGCGAGGGCAGGACGCTTGCAGGCTGGACAAGCAGCTAGGCTCCTTGGGTGACGACTGAGGACGGAAGGAGAGGTCCCCCGACCAGCGACTCAATCGAAGAAAGACCAGAGCCATGAGAAAGTTGATCGTACACGAGTTCATGACCCTCGACGGCGTCATCCAGGCACCCGGCGGCAAGGACGAGGACCGCGACGGCGGCTTCGAGCACGGAGGCTGGACCATCCCTTATTGGCACGATGACATCGGCGCGAGCTTCGGTGAGACCATGAAGGAGGTCGACGCATTCCTGCTCGGGCGCCGAACCTACGTCACGCACGCCGAGGCCTTCGAGCCCATGCCGCCAGGCGACCCCTTCGGCGACATGATGAATGCGCCCGCCAAGTATGTAGTCTCCAAGACGCTGGAGAAGCCAATCTGGCGCAACACCACCGTAATCCGCGATGACATCGTAGCAAGCGTCCGCAAGCTGAAGGCGCAGCCAGGCAAGAACATCGCGAGCGACGGCAGCAGCCAGCTCGTACGCGTGCTGCTGGAGCACGACCTCGTCGATGAGCTTCACCTGAACGTCTATCCGCTGACCCTCGGGCGCGGCAAACGCATTTTCCCCGAGCGCTTGCCCAGCCATTTCAACCTGCTACGCGCGCGGCCGTATCCCACCGGTGTCGTGGGTCTGTACTACGCGCGTCGCGGATAGCCCAAGCGGTCGTAATCTTTCCTTCCAAGACCGCGAAGCTCGATCCTAGAGCAGCGACTTCAAGTCGAGCATCTCTTCGACGTCAGGCATCAAGATCAGCTCCACGCGGCGGTTCTTGGCGCGGCCTTCGGGGGTGTCGTTGCCGGCGACCGGATCCGTTTGACCGTAGCCCGAAGCGCTCCAGCGCTTGGGGCTCAGGCCGCCTCCTCCGCCCGCGCTATCGACCTCTTCCTTCGGCGGCGGTGGTGCCGGCTTCTTGGCGTCTTTCGCGTCCTTGGCCTTGGGGTCTTTCTTCGGCTCGGGAGCGGGCGGCCGCTTCTTGGCTTCAGCAGCCTTCTTGTCGTCCGGGGGCGCCACCAAGAACACCAGCACCTGACGCGCGCGCATCAGCGAAAGCCCCCAATTGTCGTGGAAGGTTTCAGCCGAGCGCTTGAGCGGCTGATCGTCGGTGTGACCGGCGACCTGGAACAGGCGGTCGCGCAGCGAGTTGTCGTTGCGAATCACTTCCGCGACCTGCATCAGGATCTTCTCGCCCTCCTTCTTGAGGGTGTCCTGGCCCGAAGCAAAAAGCACGTCACCCGGCAGCGAGATGACCATGCGGTTGTTGCGGATGCGCACGTCGAGGCCCAGGTCCGTGAGTTTCTGCAGCTTCTTGCGCAAGAGCTCGAAGCGCTGCTTGATGCGCTCGAGCGTTTCGGCGCGCGCCTTGTACTCTTCGAGGGCCGCCTTCATCTGCGCGATGTCCTGGTTCAGCTTTTCCTTCTCGCTGCCTTCACTGCTGAGCTGAACGCCCATCTGCTCGAGCTGAGCGCTCAGGGTACCGACACGCGCCTTGTGGTCGGCCAGCTCGCCTTCCAGACCTTTGTGCTTCTGTTCGAGGGCTGCGTACTTGGCGAGCTGAGCTTTCCACTCTTCTTCGGAATGACCACAGGCGATGGCGAGCGAGAGCGGGATCAGGGCGAGAGCACGTAGCGACACGATTTGCCTCCTTCAAAGCACAGAGCAGGCACGCTTAGCATGGAGTCGCTCGCCCGTTGAGCGCTTCATTGCGTGACGGCGTCGCATGGGAAATTAGCGCTGGTCGAGTGTGAGTGACGTCCAGCAACGGCGCGTGCTAGACACGCCATCCCCAACGTGCTGCTCGCCCTGGTTGTTGCTGTCCTGGCTGTCGCGCTCGGGGCGGCGCTGACCGCCGTCTCGGGGACGCGGCCGACCGTGCTGGGCCTGCTGCGCACCTTCGCAGCCACTGCGGCGGCCGTGGTCGTGCTCACCCACCTGCTGCCCGACGCGCTGAGCGGAGCGGGGCTGTGGGGCGCCCTGGCTTTTCTGGTGGGGCTACTAGCACCGTTGGGCTTGCACACGCTCACCGAGCGCCTGGCGTCCCGCAAGCTAGGGCTCAGCGGGGCACGCTTGGCGCTCGAAGCGGGCTTCCTCGGCTTGCTCGTACACCACGTGGGCGACGGTCTCGGCATCGGCGCGTACGCGGCGCTGCCAGGTGGGGTGCTCGAGCACCTGGACGTGATCCTGGCGTTGATCGCGCACACCGTGCCGTTGGTCGCGGTGGTGACGCTGGCGTACCGCGGCGAGTACGGGCTTTCGGTGGCGCTCAAGCGCGCCTGTGCGTTGGCGCTGGCGAGCGTGCTGGGCGTGCTGGTGTCGTTCGCGGTGCCGGGGGCAGCGCTCGCGGCAGCCTCTGCCTGGATCGGTGCGCTGGTGAGCGGCGTGCTGCTGCATGTGGTGACCCACGACTGGCTCGAGGACTTGCCAAAATCGGAAGGAGCGCGCGCCCTCGACTTGCTGGCGGCGGGCTCGGGCCTATCGCTCGTACTGCTCGGCAGTCACGAGCCCGGTCATACCGAGGCAGGTAGCGCGCTGCTGGAGAGCGCGCTGGTGACGGCGCAGCGTAGCGCGCCCTTCCTGCTGATCGGCCTGGCGCTCACGTTCACGCTCCGGGATCGGTTACAGGCGGAGCTCGGCAGGCTAGGCAAATCGCTGCCGATTCGCGTGGGGACGCGGCTCGGTTTCGCGTTCGGGGCGGACGGCCTGGCGCTAAGCCTCACGAGCTACGGCGTGGTGTGGACACTGGCGGCGCTGCTCGCCACAGCGGTGGTCCCGCTGGTGGCCGGCGCGGTGGCCATGCTGGCCGTCGCCATCGCCGGTGAGGAGGCGGCCAAGGATACCGCCCATCGACTGGAGCAAACGCCGCTCGAGGTGACGGATCGGCTGCGTCGCTTCGACCGCTCGACCGCGATCTGGGTGGTGGCGGTCGCGCTGGCAGCGGTGTTTCAGAGCGCGCTGCCGAGCGGAGCGCTGCTCGGCTCACTCGGCTCGGTCAGCGAGCTCTTGGTCTCCGGGACGCTCGGCATGCTGCTCGGCACCGGCGGTCCGAGCGTCATCGCGCTCGGCGCCTTGACCGACAAGGGCCTTTCCCCGGGAGCGGCGCTGCTCGGCGCGCTGCTCTCGAGCGCGCTCGGTTTTGGTGTGCTGCGTTCGCTATGGCGACAGATTGGCCCGCGCGCCCTGCTACCGACCTTGATCTGGCTGGTGTGCCTGACCGCTGCCATCGGCATCGGCATCAACCAGGTCGCACCCGTGCCGAGTCCCTTGAGATTGCCCGCAAACGTGAGCCGGGTGAGCCTGGCTATCTTGCTCTTACTGGTCCTGGTTCGCGCGCAGCGGGTCGGCGTTCGACGCTGGCTCGCCGGCTGGTTTGCCGAGGGCGCGGACACCGACCATCACCACGGGTACTCTCACTCTCACTCGAGTGAGAGCCCGAACGGTAGCGCTGCCACCACACGCTCACCAGAAGCCAGCGGACCGAGCGCTGAAGCGTAGCGCCTGACCGCCGGCGGCAGCTCGCGGATCACCAGCGAGCGCGCCTGGTAAGCGGTCAGCGCGCGCCGCACTTGTTCTTCGTCGGCGTCCTCACCCACCAGCAGCATCTCGAGCAAGCTCTCCTGATCGCCTTCGACGGTCACGGGCGCGTCGTCGGGCAGGCCGGCGAGCTTTCGGGCATGGCGCACGGCGTCGGTCACGCCGCCCAACTGATCCACCAGCCCGCGCTCCAGCCCCTGCTTGCCGCTCCAGATACGGCCCTGTGCGTGCTCCTCGACCTTCTCGCGCAGCATCTTGCGCGAGTCCGAAACACGCGTCACGAATAGGTCGTAAACCGCCTGCATCTCCAGGCGGATCCGCTCGCGCGTCGCGTCGTCCCAAGCGCTGAACGGCGACTGCGCAGCCGCTCGTGCGGCTGCACCCGGCTCGGGACTCGCTGGAAAAGTCTCGGTGTGCACGCCAATCTCGTCGAGCGCGCTCGACAGCACGATCTTGCCGCCGAACACGCCGATCGAACCGACGATGCTGGTCGGTTCGGCGACGATGCGATCCGCTGCGCAAGCCATGTAGTATCCGCCACTCGCCGCCATGCCGCCAACCGAAACCACCAGCGGCTTTTGCTTCTTCAGCTCGCGCAGCTCGTGCCAAAGCAGGTCGCTGGCCAGCGCCGAGCCGCCCGGCGAATCGATGCGCAACACCACCGCCTTGACCGATTCGTCCTTCTTCAGGCGGCGCAGCGTCTTGCTCATGGCCTGCGCCGTGATGCCGCCGCTCTCGAAAGCGCCACCCGACTCCATGGCTATCGCGCCCTCCGCCGGCACCACGGCGACGTGCGGACGTGACGTGCCGCCATCGCTGTCACCTGCGATGATCCGTACGAGCTCCGCCACGTTCAGCCCTTGCGAGCCACGCGCCTTGGAACCGTAGCTCGCGCTCACTTGCTCGGCTTTGGCCAGCTTCTTCGCGTCCACCAGCGCCTCGGACTCGAAGCCGACCGCGTCGATCAGCCCCTGCTGACGCGCAGCGTTGGGACTCCAGGGCCCCTGCTCGAGCGCGACGCGCACGGTCTCCGGCTTGCCCGCTTGCGTGGCCTGGTCGAGCCAGCCTTCGCGGATGGCGCGCAGCGTCTCGGTGAGCGACAGGCGCGCTTCTTCACTCGGTCCCTCGCGCGTGAACGGCTCGACACCGCTCTTGAACTTGCCGACGTGCAAGAAGTCGACGCCAACCTTGAGCCGATCGAACAGCCCGCGCATGTACATGACCTGCGCGGCGATACCGACCGTGTCGACCTCACCGGCCGGACTGAGCCAGGTGCGCGTGCAGCCACGCAGCGTGAAAGCCGCAGCCGAGTTGCTGAGCACGTGGGCATGGCACACCACCGGCTTGCCCTTCTTCTTCAGCTTCTCGAACAAGCCGCCCAGCTCTTCGGTCTGGGCCCAATCCAGCGACGCCCCACCGAATTTCACGAACGCACCGCCGACGTCCGGATCCTCGACCACGCGCTCCACAGCGCGCGCCAGCGCGACATACGTGCGCGAGGCGGGCGGCTGGAAAAGACCGCCACCGATGCTTTCGGGCACACCCATCGATAGGTCGAACTCGGCCACGCTGCGTCCCAGCGTGGCGGCTCCGCTCGGCGCTGCGCCGTTGCTGCGCGGGCGACCATGGCAGGCCAAAAGCGCCAGCGCCGGCAGCAGCCAGGCGGCTCGACCGAGTGCCCGGTTCACTTCACCCCCGGCAGGTCCGTAGTATCGATATGCGGCGCGTCCTTGGGCGGTTCCGGCGCAGCGCCGCTGGTCGCTGGCGGTGGCGGGGGTGCTCCCGGAGCAGCAGCTGCCGAGGGCGGCGCGCTGGCAGCCTCGCTGATGCGCGCCTGCGCACGCGCCCCGTAGTCCGAGCCGGCACCCACCTGCTCGACGATGCGACGGTAGAGTAGGAGCGCAGCGGCGCGATTGCCCGAAGCCCACTTCTGATCCGCACTGGCAATCATGGCAGGCAGGTAGCTGGGATTTTGCGCGAGTACCTGGTCGTAGAGCTGCGCCGCGCGCGCCGCATCGCCACGGCGACGCGCCACGTCGCCCAGACCCGAGAGCGCCTCGACGTTGCCCGGCTGACTCGCCAGCGCCGCGCGGTAGAGCGTTTCGGCGCGAGCCAGATCGCCCGCATGCACGGCGCCCGCCGCCTGGCTCAGTGCGGCGCGGAAATCGGTCGGAATGCCGGTGGTGGGCTTGTCGTCGGCGACCACGGATGTGTCGAGCTTGGGCAGCTTGCCGACGTCGATCACCGGCGTAGCCGAGGGAGCGGCCGCGGCACCGTCGTCTGGAGTCCCTGCGAAGCGTGACATGAACGCGCGTAGCTCATCGAGTAGCAGGTGGGGCCTGGGTTGCGCCTCTAGCTTGCTCAGCTCGCTGCGCGCCTCGGCGACGCGCTCGGCGCGAGCCAGCGCGTAGATCAGCGCTGCCCGGGCGCGACCCGGCTCGCGCTCGCCAGCTGCGGCGGTGCGCAGTCGATCGATGACGCTGCCCCAAACCGGCTCGGCATGCGACAAGTCGAGCGCCGCCAGCACGAAGGCATTCTCGGGCTGGCTGGCGTTGCTGCTGACCGGAGCAATCCATTCGCGCGCCTTGTCGGCTTCGCCGCTCAGACGCATCGAGTCCACGCGTGCCCGAATCACGATCGGATCCTCGGGCGCCGCCGCGAACGCCCTGTCGGCCGCCTGGCGCGCCTTGCCCACGCGCCGCCCGAGCTCACGATGCGTGGCCGCCACCAGCTCTGCGGACGTCGGGTCCAGAAGCCGCAGCTTCAGCCAAAACACGTCCGCGCGCAGCGTTTCGAGGCGAGCCAGCGCCGCCAGTACATGAGGATCCTTTTCGGCCAGCACGCTGGCCTTGACCAGCTCCTCTTGAGCAGCTTCGTAGTCGGCTTCGTCGGCGAGTTGATTGCCGCGCGCCAGAAAATCTTTCACCCGCGTATCGCTGATGGCCGCGATGGGGGCAGCGCTCGGCACGGTGGCACCGGCCAGATAGCGACGACCGACGGTGGCTCCGACCACCCCAACCATGCCGATCGCCACGACGCCGACGATCCAGCGCGAGCGTGCGCGGCGCGCGGCGAACGCGCGATCCGCGGCCGGCGTGGCCAGCTCGTCATAGGAATGGAAGCTGCCGCGGCTACTGATCGGCGGCCGAGGGCTGGAATCCATGGCCCCACGGGGCGAGGAGCGCGGCGAGGAGTCGAGGGGACCGCGCGGGCTGGCCTGCGGTGATGAGCGCGGCACGGTCTCGAGCGGGACGCGCGGTGCGCTCTGCTGCTGCAGCCGGCTCGGCTCCGGTGCGGCCGCCGGGCCGCGGCGCTGCCCTTCGTAGTCTTCGAGCGGCAACGTCCCGGAGAGCGCCGCCGGCGCGTCCATGGAAAGCGGCACGGTCCTCGGAGTGGATTCCGGACTGGGCGGCTGAATCGCCGGCATGGTGGGCCCGCTCAGCACGCCCGCCACGGAGGTGGAGATGGCAGCGGCCGCGGCGTCCAGCTTGGCGAGCGCCGCCTGCGCTTGGGCGGGCGCCTCTGCGGCAGGCAAGGTCACCGAAAGCACCGCTGCTTCTGCGCGCATTTCCGGGGTACTTGGCACGTCCGGAGGCTCGGGTACGCCCCAGTCCTGGTCGACGAACGGGGAAGCTTCGGTGCTGGCCGCGGCCGAGCCGGACGCCGAGTTGGCGGGAGGTGCCACGCCGTGCAGGGTACGCGGCGCGCGATCCGCCCCGGCTGCAGCTCCCGCTTTCCCGAGGCTGCTCTGAAAAAAGGGGTCAAGCTCGGCGATGGAGCTGAGCGGTCGGGCCGGCTTCTGTCCCCGAGTCAGCATATCCTCCGGCTCGACCTTGCGATCGGCGATGCCGCGCTGGAGCTCGCGCAACGACATGAAGACGAGCTCACGTCCATCGCTGGTGCGCACCATCCATCGCTCGGGTCCGCCGCTGTGACGACTGGGAAAGACCTTGAACTGCAAGCCGCAGTTCGTGCACTTGACGGTTGTGCCCCGCTCCGAGATCAGCGCATCGTCGAACTCGTACTCGGTGCCACAACGATTACAGCGGACGTCCATGAAACTGGGGCAGGGTGCGGTCTGGTCAGGCACGCGCCCGGCCCGACGGCACGATAGGCGCTCAAATACGCGCAAAGCTTAGCGGGTGCGGCAGCACGTCGCGAGCCTTTACCATCGGTCTCGGCCGATTGCGGTGGGAACGGGCGGACAGCGCACGTTTTTGCTAGAGTTTCGGTGGCAAATCGCGGGCCCAAGAACCCCCGTGACGGCTTCCGATGAAGAAATCCGCAATCCCTGGGGCACTCCTGCTCATCCTCGTCGGTCTATCCGGCTGCCCGATCTACGACCATGACGACTCGGGTTGCTTCGATGACTTGGACTGCGCGCCGGGGTACCTGTGCGACGACGTGACCAGTAGCTGCTTCGCGGAGGATGCCCGCATCACTTGCGACCGGCCGAGTGATTGCGACACCAACCAAACTTGCGACCAGACCGGGACGTGCTCCATCGGAGATTGCCACTTCCCCAGCGTGGGCTGCGTCCGGGGTTACGTCTGTAGCTCCGATTCGGGTCGCTGGGAGTGCGTGCGCGAGGACGCCGGCGCGGGTGGCAGCAACGGCGGCGGTGGCTCGGGGTCGCTGGGCGGCGCGCCCAGCGCCGGTGGTGCTCCCGTTAGCGCTGGGGCGCCCGCAGCCGACGCGGGGTGAACCGCCTCAAAGCGGAGGCGTCCCTGGCGCAGGTGGCAGTCCGATGAGCGCTGCTGGCCTGGGCGGTGCGGGCTAGTTATTTGACGACGCGCAAGTAGGGCGGAAGCTCGCGCTTTTTCTTCGAGCCCGCCGCGCCGGAGCCGCCGGGACTACCGGATGCCCGCCGCGCGGGCGTGCCCGGCGCAGCAGCCACCGCGGGCGCCAGCACCGGAGCCGGGCGCGCGGGGCGCTCCTTCGCGAACGCCTTTTCAGGAGTTGGCTCCGCCTTGGGCTTCGGGCTGCGGGTCGCGCGCGCCGCCTTCTCGGTCTCCTTGGCGGCCTTGGCCTTGCGAGCGCGCTTCTTCTTCTTCGCATCCGCCTTGGCGGCCTGCTCATCGGGCGACGGCTCGGCCTCGACCGCCTTCAGCGCGGTCCGCGGCTTCGGCTCCTCCTTGGGCGCGGTGACGACGTATTGCCCCGCCACCTCCTTGGGCACGTCGTCCGGCCAAACCATGCCACGCCCGCTCGCGCCGATGAGCGCGTACACCGAGCCCCAAGGCAAGTAACAGTAGTGCGGCGAGTTGCTGAAGCTCAGCGTGCAACTGATGCCCTGATCATCCACGTTCAGGTCGGGGATTGGCTTGGGCATGTTCAAGCCGATCTGCAGCACCAGCTGCGGCTGGCGCTTGAACCACGGCGGCACCTGCACCTGCTCACCACGCGGATCCAGGTGAATCAGAACCGTGGCTTGCTCGAGCAAGGCCAGGGCGACGTCCTTCTTGGGGGGGAGCCGCGTCATCGGGGAACGGGGCTTAATAACCCCTTGGCCCGCCAAAAGCCAGCCGGGTGTCTCGTGGGGTCGGCGGGGCCCGTGGCTCCGCCTCAGCCCCGAAAAGCAGACACGAAATGACCTACGCCGCGCACCGCCGCGGAAAGCTCGGACCAGGCCAAGACTCCGAGCTCGATCTCGACCAGACCCGCCGTGGGCAGATGCTCAGAACGCTGGGCGAGCACGGCCACCAACGCCTCGAGGCCTGGATTATGCCCCACCACCATGGCTTTGGCATGGTCTTGGCCTCTGGCCATCAGTGCAGCCAGGTAGCTCGCGGGCCCGGCCAAGTACAGGTCCTCCAGCTTGATGAGCTGCGTGCTGGGGGGCCAGGCGGCCACGCACAGCTCCGCGGTCTGGCGAGCCCGCGTTGCGCTCGACGACAGGACTAGAGTCGGCAGATCTCCGCGCTCTAGCAAGTGCTCCGCCACTCGTCGCACCTCCGCCTGCCCGTGCTTCGTGAGCTCACGTTCGAAGTCCGTGATCGCATCGGTTTCCCGAGCGGCCTGCCCATGGCGGAGCACATACAACGTCTTCATTCCGGGCCCACCACCACACATAGGCTAGCATGAGACGCCGATGACCGCGCGCATCCTGCTGGTGGAGGACGAGCCCGCCATTCTGGAGTCCTTGGCCTACGTGCTAGGGCGCGATGGCTTCATGGTGGTCTTGGCCAAGACTGCCGCCGAGGCAAACGCGCTCGCGCAGGGTGTCGATCTGGTAGTGCTCGATCTGATGCTGCCCGACGGCAGCGGCTTCGATCTGATCCGTGGCTGGCGGGCCACCGGGCATCCCATGCCCATCATCGTGCTCTCCAGCCGAGACGCCGAGGCAGATCGTGTCGCCGCGCTGGAGTCGGGGGCGGATGACTACGTGACCAAACCGTTTTCGCCGCGGGAAATCGTGGCTCGGGTGCGCGCCGTGCTGCGTCGAAGCACCGCCGCCCCGGCTTCGACTCGACCAGCCGGCAAGCAGCTGTCTCCGATCACGACCGACGCGCGCACCCGCCGTGCCGTGGCGGCGGGGCGCTCACTGGATCTGACGCGCGTGGAGTTCGACCTGCTGGCCACCTTGCTGGGCAGCCCGGGGCGCGTCTTCACGCGAGCGGAGCTCATCGATCGGGTGTGGGGTGACGGCTTTCGTATCACCGACCGCACCATCGACTCTCACGTCAAGGCGCTGCGGAGAAAGATCGCGGAGGCCGGCGCCGAGCCTTCCTGGATCGAAACCGTGCGGGGCGTTGGCTACCGCCTGAGCGATGAGCCCGAAGCAGCGGAGCCAGCGTGAGCGACGGTGGCACGCTGCTGCGCCTGATTATCGTCGCCGCCGCGGCCATCGGTCTGATTCTGTTCGTGGCGTTCGTCGTGTCACGCCTGCTGCGCACGCGCACGCGCGGCATGTCGATCCGCATGCAGGTTTTCTTGGCGCTGGGCGTGATCGTCGGCGCGTTCGCTTTCGGATTGGGGCTGATGGTGGTCGATCGCATCGAGGCGCGCGCGGTCAGGATTGCGCGCCAAGCAGCGGGCGACGAAGCCGCTTCGATCGCGGGTCTCGTCGCCGGTGAGCTCGACCGTACCGGGGGTAAGCTTTCGGATGTGGCGCGTCGCTTCGCGCAGGAGCGAGCGCGTGGCGCAGATTTGCGACTCTTGTTGGTCGATGCTTCGGGCCAAGTCATCTTTCCGGTTCCCGCCCCGCCTGACGAAGAGGGCTCGGTCTACGTGGATCACGCGGTGGTGGTGGGGGGCGAGCGCATCGGCGCGGTACGAGTCATCAAACCGACCGTCGTGATGAAAAACCTGCTCGCGGACATGGCGCCGACGGTGCTGGTGATAAGTCTGGTGCTGGGTGCTGCTGCCGCCGCTGCCGCTGCCATGATCGGCCGGGCCATCGCGCACCCCATCGAGCAGCTCAGCGCCTTCGGCGAGCGGGTGAGCCGCGGCGAGCGCACCGCGCCGCCGCCTCCCGAGTTTGGCCGGGAGGTCACGCGTCTGTCCCGCGCGCTCGATTCGATGCGACGCGAGCTGTCCGGACGGCCCTTCGTCGAGACGTTCGCGGCAGATCTATCGCACGAGCTGAAAAACCCGGTCGCTGCGATCCGCGCCAGTGCTGAGGTGCTCGAGGAGAGCGCCCTGGAAGAGCCCGCGCAAGCGCGGCATTTCGTGCAGCGTATTCGTGAGGCCAGCGAACGCATCGAACGCTTGCTCAACGAGCTTTTGGGCCTGGCGCACATCGAGGCTCGCGGCGCCGAAACCTTCGAGCCGGTCGATCTGGCGCGCCTGGCGCGGCGCACGCTCGAGACCTTGGGCGATGATCGATCTCGCGTGATGGTCGTATCCGACGGGGATGTGCGAGTCAGCGGTGACGAGCTGTGGTTGACCCGCGCGCTTGCCAACTTGGTCGACAACGCGCTGGTGCATTCCGAGCCGAGCTCGCACGTCCGAGTCGAAGTCGCGCGCCGCGGAAGCGAGGTGGTGGTCAGCGTACGCAGCCCCGGAGCGGTGGCACGGCACGTTCAGGATCGCTTGTTTCGGCGTTTCGTGACGACGCGGCCGGACAAGGGCGGCACCGGACTAGGCTTGGCGATCGTGCAGGCCGTGGCTGAAGCCCACGGCGGACAGGCGGATCTCGAACAGGCTGGCCCACCGGAAGTCGTATTTCGTCTCAGGTTGCCGCCGGCGCGCCTGCGCGCGACCCTGGCTGACGAATCGGCAGAATAACCCGTGATTTCCGTAATTTATGCGTTTCTTAGGCGTCTCGCGATCGCGTGTAACCCCGCGTTTCTCCACCAAACCTCCATCAACACGACCCTCAGGATGTGGGACGGTGAGGAAGGTTAGCGCACGCCAGCTTCATATCCTTTATCCAGGGCCCCCACTTGTCTCAAGAAAACAGCGGTAACGGCAAGCACGGCAAATCCGAAATTCCCCGCCACGTTGCGATCATCATGGATGGCAACGGTCGCTGGGCCAAGGCGCGCGGGCTCGATCGCGCCGAGGGACACGCCGAAGGGGCGCGCGCGGTGCGCGAGGCGGTCGAGACATCGACACGTCTCGGTGTGAAGTACCTCACGCTCTACGCGTTCAGCGTCGCCAACTGGGCCAGGCCCAAGCACGAAGTCGAAGCGCTGATGCGCCTCTTGATCGAGTTTGCCAAGCAGGAGCGTGCCGATCTTCGTCAGAATGGCATCCGGGTGAACGTGATCGGTAACCTGGAGGATCTGCCGACCGAAACGCGCCACGCCGTCGAGGACTTGATCGAGTACACGAGCGACGGTGAGCGCATGACTCTCACGCTGGCGCTCTCGTACGGCGGCCGGCAAGACATCGTGGAAGCGGCACGCTCGCTGGCCGTGCGCGCGCGCGCCGGACTGGTTCTGCCCGAGGAAATCGACGAAACCTTCTTCCACCGGCAGATGACCACCCACACTCTGCCCGATGTGGATCTGCTGATTCGCACCGGCGGTGAAACCCGCGTCAGCGATTTCCTGCTGTTCGAGTCAGCCTACGCGGAGCTGGTGTTCCTGCCGATCATGTGGCCCGAATTCACGGCCAGCACGCTGCTAGAAGCCGTCGACATGTTCAACGGCAAAGAACGCCGCTTCGGCAAGACGTCGGAGCAAATACAAGCCTTCGATCCGCTTGATAGACCTTCCTGACGGGAGGTCTCGCGGTCTCGAAGACCGGCCCACACGTGAATGCGAGCGGTCTTCCTTCCGGTTGGTCTTGGGTTTCACCTCGGCGACCCACGCGTCCTGCGTACTTCGCGGACTCAACCACGGGTTTTGCGCCCGGCCTCGCCGGGGTTTCGACCCGCCTCTCCATTCCGATCGTGATCTGATCCTGCCAAAGTCGGGTGGGGGTGGTTCTGGCTCGCGCTGTGCGCGAGCTCGCTTCGTTCAGCAAGCTCACGAGGGGCGAGAGGAAACCTAAAACGAGTATTCGACCGTGTTCAGGGATTTGACCTTGGCTTTCCAAGATAGGGTCTCGAGGCGGTCTTTGATGCAGGCGACGAGCTTGTCGTTCTTGGGAGTGGCGGTGACATCGGCGCCGACGACCTTGCCGTCCCAAACGGCAATTTTCATTTTGACACGCGTGGTTCCGGGCTTGCACGGCTCGTACAGCGCGAAGTCTTGTAGTGGCTTGCCGAGCGTCTCCTGATCGATGTTGGCGCGCTCCGCGCCTTGCGGGACCGCCTTGATGGCCTCTTCGACCGACATGCCTTCCGTGAATTGCGGCTCCGCCACTGGAGCCGGATCGGGCTTCGGTTCTTCCTTCGGCTCATCGGCGGCCTCTTCCTTCGAGGGCGGCGCGGGCGCCTCGGCGGGCGGCGCGGCCTCGGCGTCCGGCACCTCCGGAGGCGGCTCCGAACCGCCACAGGCCAGCAGGAATAGGCCCAAAACCGAGAACGCGGGAAGCTCCCTCATGCGCGGAACCATACTCTCGTTACGCGAGCTTGACGAGCCCGCCCGCATAAGCCATTCGAGCGTCATACGCGCTCGTAGCTCAGCCGGATAGAGCAGTGGGTTTCTAACCCACCGGTCCCCCGTTCGAATCGGGGCGGGCGCGCCACTATGTCGAGGATCAAGTCGAGGGTGCGCAGACAGGCAGCATGAAGCAAGGGCGCTGATGGGTCCGTCTAGGACGTCGACATCCGGCGACGCCGGGTTGAGTGGTAGCGAGCCCTGCGTCGTCGCTGCTTTCATCCTTGGTGCGTTCACCTGGTGCCACGGAGGGTTACGTCAGTGCACGGGCGTGAGCGCCACGGGCGGGTCCGGCCAGGGTGCGGTCAAGCTCGACCCCATCGATCAGCCCTCACCCGACGCGCCTCCAGCGGCCGGTGGGACCGCGGCGACTGGCGGTGCCGCGACCAGCCACACCGGCGGAAAGCCTGCATCGACCAGCACGCCCTCCAAGGGTACGGGGCGGCAGCACCAGCGCGCCCCAGCCGGGTGACCCCTGTGACGCCTGCAAGGCGGCCGCGTCGTCGGGCAATCCGTCGGCGGTATCCGGGGCCCTGAATCGCTGTACCGGTGAGGGCAAGAAGGCCTAATGCAAAGCGATTCTTCAGCGAAGCGTCGGCAGCGCGGCGCTGACTGGCAACTGCGCCGGCGCGAAAGCGATGGCGGCCGCGGCGGCGAACCTCGGGATCAAGGGCACCGACAAGGGCCTCAAGGGCACGAGCTGCCAGTAACCTACTTATTGCCTGGCAGCCGGTAACCCTGGGGCGCTTCCATCAATAGGTGAAGCGCGCCCGTCGGGTGGGATCCTCACTTGGAATCCAAACCGGGGCGCACGCTACTTCGAGATCATCTCAATCAACGGGCAGCGGATACTGTCCCTCGCCGAGGTCGAAATCTACCGCTCGGTTTGGGTCGTTGGATAGGGATGGCCAACCAAGAGAGCGTCACTATACTCGGGAGGACTACTTGGTCGACGCGGGCTGGGCCTGCAAACTTCGCGGGACAGCCCTGCACACCGATTTTGCGGCGACGCCACCAAGCTCGGAACCGAAGCTTGCGACGACAGCCCCGAGCGAGCAACGACGGGCATTTGCAGGGCATGAGGGCTCTGGCACGGGCGGCGCAGTGCGCGCCCCCGGTGAGCTCTCCAAGCAGCGAGCAGGAGCGCCAGCGAGGTCACGAGCCGGGCCGGCCGTGTGAGCCCGCTCGGCGCAGCGACGAGTGCGAGCGCCGCCAACCCGAAGCAACGGCGCCTTACCAGAGCATCGCGCAGCACTGGCCGAGCTTCGCGGAGAGGCTGGAGGAGCAGGGCGGCTTGCCGAAGTTCGTGCGCGACGAGTTTGAGGCTTACCTGAAGTGCGGCCTGCCGGAGCATTTTGCCTCAGCTGTCTGGGTCGCCGCATGGCGGATACGGCGCTGCACTTGGTCCAGAGCGTGCTGCCCGAAGTGCCGGTGCGGCACTGGGTTTGCTCCTTCCCCTGGGGAGTGCGCGCGGTCCTGGGCTACGACCGAGAGCTGTGCCGCGCCGCCATGCAGGCATTTGCCAAAGAGGTCAGCCGCTCGCTGAAACGTCGCGCCGAACAAGAGCTCGCGGTCGTGCAGCGCACCAGCAACCAGGGCATCTACGCCGAACACCGGGCGACGGATTCGTACACGCGATGACGATGGGAACCCTTCTAGATAGCCTTGCCGTGCATGGCTTTCCGATGGCCGCGTGAGGCTGCTACGCTTACCCATCAATGGACGCCATTGACGACGCGCTGCGAGTGATCGCGAGCCTCAACCGTGAGGGCGTAGACTACGTCGTAGTGGGCGGCGTGGCCGTCAATCTGCACGGTTTGGTCCGCGCCACCGAGGATCTCGATGTGTTCGTTCGTCCTGATCCGGACAACATCGCGCGCCTTCGCGCCGCGCTCAAGGCGGTATGGTCCGATCCGGACATCGAGCAAATCACCGCTGAGGATCTGTGCGGTGACTATCCCGCCGTGCGTTATGGGCCTCCACAGGGTACGTTGTACCTCGACATCCTCACGCGCCTCGGAGAGGCCACCCACTTTGCCGATCTCGAAATGGAGACCAAAGAAGTCGCTGGAGTATTGGTCAGAGTCGCCACCCCGCGAACGCTCTATCGCATGAAGAAAGATACAGTCCGCGCCATTGACCACAGCGACGCCCAAGTGCTCCGCGCCGCATTCAATCTAGAGGACGACTAAGCGATGTCGGTCGAGAAATTCCGGAGTGTTGAGCATATGCCGCGGCCTCAATGCCTCGACGACGCGAGGCTGCTCGAGCACATCAGAACGCTCTGGAATCGAGCCTTCACGCTGGCGCCTCCTGATTTTCCACGCGGGGTACATCGCTTCGCCACGATCGATGAAGCCAACCAAGCGCGCTTCGACCACCGGGTCGCGCGGATGCGACGCACGGCGTCGTTGGCAACCCGGGACGAGTCGGACGAATCCCGGCACCGGCACCCGTTTCGATGAAATCCGCGATGGTCGCGGGAGTCCTCAGCTTGCCGGCTCGGACACCAACCTAGCAGTCAAAACTTGACTCATCTGTCACGGAAAGCGGCTCTCAAGGAATCTAACCCTCGCGCGCCAGAGGCGCGCTCACGGCGGCCTTCGGCCGCATCCGCTGCTGGTTCAACCTGATACGTTTCCGTGAAAGACTACCCTTGCTAAAGCCCGCCCTGGAGCTGCTTGGCTCGTGACTGGCTTCGGCCCCGGTCCCGATGTAGGGCCTGGCTTCAAGATGTCACCCACGACCGACGTCTGTGTCCCGCCCGACTGTTCGCTCCGGACGCTGGGCGCTGACAACTACTGTTCGGCGGGGTGCCCTGTGGCCACGGCGGCGGCGATTGCGACTCCAATTCGGGCTGCATGCCTGGCTTGGTGTGCGCCAACAACATCGGGGCGGCGTTTGGCATGCAAGGCGTGACCGATGTCTGCGTCCCATCTGGCTGCGGCACGGGGCTCTTCTCGACCAGCTTCTGCTCACCTACTTGCCCATGTGGTCACGGCGGCGGCGACTGCGACACGAGCGCCGACTGCATGCCGGGTCTCGTCTGCGGAACCAACAACGGCCCCCAATTCGGGCAGCCAGCGAGCTGGGACATGTGCGTGCGCCCTTAGAACTCACTTTGGAGACTCGTGTTGATCAGACGATCGCTTCGGCACGGGTCCGATCAGCGCTGGACGAGCTCAGGGGCGCGCTACGCAACCGACCGCGAGCTGCGTTCGGCTAGCGACACCAGCATCCGCAGCGCTTCGAGCACGCGCGCCTCGTTCCCAAAGTGCTGCCAAAGCTCCTTGTCGAGAAACACCGCTTGCTTGAAGTCGCCGCGCAGCGCGGCAAGTTTGTTGGACGGATCGCCGTCAGAAATCCACCTCGGGCATTTCCGTGAGCGAGCTCTCGGAGGGTTCAGCCTGGGTCGTTTCGTCGTTGCTCATAGGTTTACGCCAGAAGCTCGGTGATCGGACCCTTGCGGTAGGCAAACTGCATGTCGCCGAACTCGGTGTCGGCGGCGCCCAGCGCATTGAGCAGCGTGATGTAGAGGTCGTTGGTGCTGGCGGTGGTTCCGGCGGCGAGCGACGAAGGATCCTTGAGGCGCTCTTTGTGGAGCTCGATGAAGCTGCCGGTTTTGAAGTAGCCGCCACCGCTGCCGATGATCATGTAGGGACCATCGGTCGAGCAGTGGATGCCGCCCGTGCTGAACTCGTTCGAGTAGAAGATGATCGAGTTGTCGAGCATCGACAGGCCGCCTTCGAGGAAATCAGGCGAGTTCAAGCCATCGGCGATGATCTTCACGAGACCCATGCGCCACTCGCGGTTCTCTTTCATCTCGAGCTCCCACTTCGGCACGTTGCTGGGATCGCCGAGATCGCTGACCCAGTGCCCAAGGGAGTGCCCGATGTCGTAACCCGACTCCAGCTGCAGGCCCGAGGGCGCCCACGGCGCGAGGATGTCGGCGATCTGGAGGTTTGCCACGTTGGTCAGGCCGCAGCGCATCGCGGCCACGATCAGCTCCGCCAACAGCGGCGCAGTCTGCTGCTGGCCGTCCACATCGGGCGGCTGCATCGGCACCACACACTGCGCGCTGATCTCGAGCCCGCTGATTTCCTTTTCCAGTGAGGACAGGTGATCCAGGTGGGCGTCGACGATCAGCTTGTCGGCTGCACCGAGCTTGCCGGAGAAACGCCGGTAGCCGTCCATCAGCCCGCTTAGCATGCTGACCTTCATCTCGCGCCGGAGCACTTGCTCCGGATCCGGTTCACCGCCCGTGACCCCAGAGAACAAGGTGTTGAAGGCGGTACGCGGATTGCTTTCGCCCTCGGTGCGCTGCTCACCGTTGGCGCCCCAGAAAAAACCGGAGCCGTAGTAGTGACCCGGCACGAACAAGGCCAGCGGATTGCTAGGCCCTCCGAGCTTTTGCTGCAGGCGCTGCGCCGCCACCCAGTCGATAGAGGGGCCCGTTGCGACCTCCCCGCCATCGCCATCCGGGCACTTCTCTCCGGAGGGCGATCCCACGCCCCCCTCGCAGGCCGAGGCGCGCGCAGTGAGCGAGGTGGTGTTGGAGAGTCCGTGATCACCGCCGTAGCGCCCCTCGCGGGCTGCACCGTTGTCGATGCCGCGGATCACCACCAGCTTGCTCTCGAGATCCGTACCCTCGAAGATCTCGTGGGCGATGCCGAACTTGCCGCCGGGCTTCGGCAGCCAGTGATCGATCGTCGGCATCGCGGGGTCGTAACCCGGGATGGCGGGGTTACCGGCGCGCAGACCGCTCTTCTGCATGCACATGGTCTCGCCGCCGTGGTTGAACACCACGACCAAGCGCTTGGCCGTTCCGGCCGCCTGCGCCCAGGCTTTTTCGTGCGTGAACTCGAGCAGGGGCAACCCGAGCACGAGACCACCCGCACCTCTCAGGAATGCTCGCCGACCGCTATTGCGCAACGTCATCGTGGTCTCCCGTCACTGCCCATGGTTCACGTTGAGGAAGGCGTCGCTCTCCACCATCGCCAGGAGGAGCTCGCGGATGCTGTGCGTTTCATCGACCTTGGCGCTGACCTTCGCCAGGCTGCAGGAGTCGAGCTCGACCGGGCTGCGGCGCAGCGCCACCTCGAACCACTTGTGCGTCGCGCAGCTCGCAACTGCAGGGCTATTTGCCAGCTTGCCACTGAGCTCGACGGCGCCGTTGACCGGACCGTCGAAGCCGTCGCCGGCGTTCGACAGGTTGGCCGTCGCGTCGATGGTGCCGCCGGTCCCGATCTCGGTCTCTTGCCAGCGACCGATCGCATCGTAATGCTCGAAAGCGAAGCCGAGCTCGTTGATCATGGTGTGGCAACCCGCACAGCTCGGATTGCCAGTGCGCTGGAGCGTGGCCTGACGCACGGTGGTAACGCCGCCCGCGACATCGTCGCCTGTCACCTCGACCGGCGTGTTGTCCACGTTGGCCGGCGGCGACGGCAGGTCCACGCACAGCACCTCGGTCAGCATGTAAACGCCGCGTCGGATCGGTGAGGTCACGGTCTGCGAGGCGTGGACCGCCAGGAAGCCGGCGCGCGTCAGCATGCCCGCGCGCTTGGTCGGATCGAGATCGACCCAGGCCCATTCCTGGGCGCTGTTCGGCCCGGTCACTCCGTAAAGCTCGGCGAGTGGGCCGTTCACGTAGGCGCGCGTGCTGTTGAAGAGCGCCTCCATCGAACCGTCTCGTTCGAACATCACGTGGTCCATGAAGGATTCGATCTCGCGGCGCATGCTCTCGCGCATGACCTCGTCGAACATCGGAAACAGCGTGGCATCCTTGGGCGTCTCTTCCAAGCTCGGCAAGATCACGGCGCCGTCGAGCTCCAGCCATTCACCGAGGAAGTGGCGCAGCACCGGCTTGGCGCGCTCGTCGCCCAGCATGCGCTCGGCCTGCGCCCGCATGCCGACCGTGGTGTCGAGCTCACCGGCCGCGGCCGCATCGAGCAGCGCCTGATCCGGCAGGCTATCCCACAAGAAGTACGAGAGGCGCTGGGCACGCTCGTAGCCGTCGAGCTTGTTGATGGTGCCGGCCGGCGTCCCTTCCGTGTACAGGTAGAGGAACTGCGGCGCCTGCAGGATCAGCTCCGCCATGGTTTCGAGGCGCAGCGCGACCGAAGCAGCTGCCGGAAGCTTGGCCCAGCTCTCAGCGAGCCAGGTGCGCTCGCCGTCCTTCAATGGACGACGGAAGGCGCGCGTGGCCAGCGACTCGTAGAGTGTGACCGCGCAGGCGGCGTCCGAAGCGTCGCAGCTGCCGTACGCGCGGAGCCACTCAGGGGCCTGCGGCACCGCGCCGTCGGCGGCGTTGTACCACTTGCGCACGCCGTCCAAGGTCGCGATGGGCTGGCGGTCTGCATCGAGCTCCGGCTCGAACGCCTCGTTACCAAGCAGGGTGCCAATCGACCTCGTGTACTCCGCCGGGGTGAGGCGATAGATGCGCTCGGGGCCAGCGTGACCCGCTTCGCAGGTCTCGGGGTTGGTGCCGGGATTACCCGGACCACCGGGACCACCGGGACCGCCCGGGCCACCGGTTTGACCGTCCTCGCCCACGATGCTCCCGACGCACCCAAAAAGGCCAGCCGATCCCAGTAAAAGGGCCGCCAAAAGCGCAGGATGCTTCAGATTTCGCATGTGCGTGGTCCTCTGGTGGCAGCGGGACTGCAAATCGGACCACGGCTGAGCCCCATTTTCAGCCGGACGCCAATGCCAAGAGCGATACACGAGCCGACTTTGGGCGGAACACCGCCCAAGTTCGCTCGCCTGCGCGGGCCGCGGAACCTTTTTCGGGCTCCCGACTCCACTTGGAGGTGACCGCCGTGCGGCCCCAGCCCAAGCTCGAGACAGGCGGAACCATCGACCTCAGTCAAGCTCCCGACGACGACGAGGTCGTGGCGCGCGTGCGCGCCGGCGATCGGCTGCTGTTCGAGGTCCTCATGCGGCGGCACAATCGCAAGGTGTTCCGCGCCGCGCGTGCCATCTTGCGCTCGGACCACGAGGCAGAAGACGTGATGCAGCACGCGTACGTGCGCGCCTTCGAGCACCTGGCCGAGTACCAGGGGCGCGCCCGCTTCTCGGTTTGGCTCACGCGCATCGCGGTATACGAGGCGCTGGCTCGGCTACGGCGGCGCAAGCGCGTCGGACCGCTCGAGGAGGCGAATGAGGAAGGTAACACGATGGCCGACCAGCAGGCGACCCCAGAACAGAAAGCGAGCGATGCCGAGCTCCGACTGCTCACTGAAGCCGCCATCGACGAGCTACCCGAGGACTTCCGCATCGTGTTCATGCTGCGCGCCGTGGAGCAGATGAGCGTGGCAGACGTCGCCGAGTGCCTGGGCATACCGGAGGACACGGTCAAGACGCGTTACTTCCGAGCCCGTCAGCGCTTGCGCAACAGCTTGCTGGCGCGGCTGGACGCCTCCACCGAGCGTACGTTCGAATTCTATCTCGACCGCTGCAATCGAGTGGTCGCGGGCGTTTTCGAGCGTCTGAACGTGCGGGCGTAACCTAAGGACCTGACGAAGGCCGGCGGGCGAAGCGTCGCCTTCGGGTCCCGGGCTGGACCTTGGAATGTGCTAGCCTCGTGGCACTTCGGCGCGATAATTTTCGCGCAACTCCGCCGCGCGGCGTGCCGAAGAGGAGCCATGGGGAAAGTCATGACCAAGCTCACGTTGGAGAACGCCACCGACCGAGGCAAAGCCGAGGAAGGTCTCATCAGACGAGACGAGGTGCGCCGGGTAGAAGTTATCGCCCTCGTCGACACCGGAGCCACGACGTTGGTGCTACCGGCAGATGTCGCGGAAAAGTTGGGGGTGCCAATCCGCGACCGTCGCCCGGCGCGGTTGGCCGACGGCAGCCTGTGTGACGTGGGGCGGGTGACTGGGCTGTACATCGAGATCTTGGGCCGCGACATGACCGGTGATGCCCTGGTCATGCCGACCGGCACCACGCCCCTGATCGGGCAAATTCCGCTCGAAGCGCTCGACCTGATCGTCGACCCCAAATCGCAAGAAGCGCGCGTCAACCCGGCGCATCCGGACGGTCCCATCGTCGATCTCTTGGGCCTCGCCAGCTGACCTGCAGTCCATTACTGGGTCCTCGTCACGCTGCGAACGAAAAGAAGATACCCGGCGCAGTCTTGGTGCCGCTTTCGAGCATCCACTTGAAGCTGCGCGTTGCGCCACGAATTGTCGATGGCTCGCAGCGTCAGGCGGGGTGGCTGTCGGCGCTCGGGGCGGCCAGGCTCGGCACTTCACAACTGCGCCGTCGCTTGATTCGACTGTAGCCGCCGATGGTCGGCTCAGTCACGAATTGCCAGAGCGTTTTGGTCCATGAGCTGTGTGACAGCAGCGGATCGTAGAACTCGGGCGCCAGGCGGCACAGCTCGGGTAAGCGCGAACCTGCAATGTAGGGGAAATCGTGGTGCTCGTTGTGGTACCCGACGTTGAACGCGAGCGCGTTCAGCGGACCATAGTAGGAGTAGGTCTCCTGCCCGGCGCGAAACACGTAGTGCTCCGAGATGTAGTGACCCGCGATCGGATGCAGGCCCATCACGATCAGCGAGCTTATCGGCAGATACGCCAGCGCCTTGCCGCCCAAAAAGTAGAACACCGCGACATTGAACGCGATCTGGAGCAGCAGGTTCACGAGCTCCGCTGCGCTGGGCTTCTTGGGATGCACGAAGAGCGGGCGCAGCGCGTAGGCCAGGCCTTGCATCGAAAGCCAGAGTAGCTTGCTGAAGCGGCCACGCAGCAAGCGACCTTCGAAGTTCGTGGGTAGGTCCGTATCCAGCCGCTCGTCGCCCTGGTGCGTGTGATGCAAGAGGTGGTAGTAGCGAAACGTCTCCGCAACCGGCACGCCGATCGGGAGATTGACGAACATGGCAAACACGCGGTTGTGCCAGGGCTTGCGAAACGCCAGATTGTGCGACAGCTCGTGAATGGCCAGCAGCAGCGCCTGATTGATGACTCCGCCGACCCCGTAAGCGACCAGCAGGATGAGCCACCAGGGTGCGTCGCGTAGCAGGAATGCCAGCAACAGCTGAGCTGCCACGAGCGCCGAGCACACGTACTTGGTGCGCCAGCACGGGCCGTAGAGCGCCTTGATCTGTGGGTGCTTCTGGAGCATCTGCCGGCGACGTTCGACGTGCGGCTCGCGCTCCTCCGACCAGCTGAAAGGGGCGTTCACGGAGCGCATGCTGTACCCGGCGCGGCGCGCTGTCGAGCCGGGCTATCGCTACGCGGAAAGACGTGCGGCCACCGCCTCGGCCGATGCCACCGCCGCGTCGATGCCGGCGCCGTGGAAGGCGGAGCCGGTCAGGTGGATATTCAGCGCCTGTAGCGTCGCGTCGGCGCGAGCCACGTGCTCGCGATAGGCTGCCGAGAAGACGGGCAGCGAGTCCGCCCAGCGTGACACCCAGCTGCGTTCAGGCGCGCCCGAAACGCCGAGGACCTCCGCGATGGCACCATTGGCTTCGCTCGCGAAACGCGCATCGTCCCACGTCTGCAGTGCGTCCCCCACGGGTCGAAAGAACACGCGCAGCAGCGCGTGGCTGCTCGGCGCTCGGCCGGGGAACTTGCGATCCACGAAGCTTACGGCACGCAGCCCGCGATCGGCGAAGCTCCCTGGAAAGAGCAGGCCACTTCCGGCTGGATAGCTCGTGATTTGCTGACGCCGGTAGAGCAGATTCACACTGACGTTCGAAGTCACGCCGGCGGCGGCCAGCGGTGCCGTTTCCGGGAGGCCGAGCGGCTCGAGCAAACCAGCACCCACTCGCGCTGGAGTCGCCAGCACGAGCGTCTCGGCCTGTTCACGATCCCCATCGACCAGCTCGACTTCGAGACGACCCGATCGCGTGCGAATGAGGGAAGCCCGTGCGTCGGTGCGCAAGCGCGACGTAACAAGCGTCGCCAGCAGCGTGTCAATCAACTGCCCCATGCCGCGCGCCAGCGAGCGGATGCCGCGACCGAGCTCTTCTTCCGGGACCTGAAAACCGAGCCGGCGCGCGGCCTCGCCGGCGGGCAAGACCACGAGCGAGCCTTGCTCTAGGCTATACGTGTCGGTCGTCAACTGATCGACCAGCGCGCTTTCGATGCCCAGAGAGCGGCACAGCTCAGGCACCGCGCGACTGCGCGCGACGAAGCCCTCGGCCCCGAGCTCGACCACGAGCTCAGCCTCCACGAACGTCTCGATCTGCCCACCGGCGCGCGACGAGGCCTCGAGCACGAGCACGTCACGACCAGCTTTTGCCAAGCGCGCCGCCACCGCAAGCCCGGAAAGGCCCGCGCCGACGACGATCACGCGTGGCTCACTCGACAAAGACCCGATCCGAGCGCGC
Organism: Polyangiaceae bacterium; assembly: GCA_035281385.1. Lineage (GTDB taxonomy): Bacteria > Myxococcota_A > Polyangia > Polyangiales > Polyangiaceae > PMG-095. Next base: position 12,896 of record DATEDZ010000199.1, on the reverse strand, counting down.
CGACTCCGCGGCCGCCATGGGCGAGTAGATCCAGCGCAGCAGCGGCGTCGTCGCAAAGGTGGTCACCAGCGCCATCAGCACCAGCATCGTGAAGATGGTCGGCGTGATCACGCCCAGATCCATCCCGACGTTGAGCACGATCAGCTCCATCAAGCCGCGCGTATTCATGAGCACGCCGATCGCGCCGGCCTCGCGCCAATTCAAACCGGTGACGCGCGCCGCGAGAGTGCCCCCTCCGAACTTACCCAGGGTCGCGACCGCGATCAGCCCCAGTGCCACCGCCCACTCGCCCGCACCGCCCAACAGACCGATGTGGGTGCGCAGCCCGCTGTAGGCGAAGAACAACGGCATCAGTAGCAGCACCGCCGTGGACTCCAGCTTGCCGGCAAGCTCTGCCGCCAGGCCGTCCTCCTTCGGCATCACCACGCCGAACAGGAACGCGCCGAACAGCGCGTGAATGCCGATCAGCTCGGTGATGCCGCTCGAGGCGAGGAGCAGCACGAACACGACGACCAGGCGTGTCGAGGTCAGGCCGCCCTGCTCGGCGACCGCGCTGCCGAAGCGGCGCAGCAAGGGTCTTGCCACCACCAACATGAATAGCGAGAAGACCGCCGCCAAACCGACGGTCCAGATCGCCTCACCTAGGGCGCCAGCGCGCGCGATGGCCGCCACGAAAGCCAGCAGGCACCAGGCCGACACGTCGTCGACGGCCGCGCACGCGAGGGCGATGGCACCGACCCGGGACTGGGTCAGCCCACGCTCGCTGAGGATGCGAGCCAGCACCGGAAACGCCGTCACGCTCAGGGCGGTACCCAAGAACAGAGCGAAGGGCAAAAACGGGACGCCTTTGGGGGCATGAGTCTCGTGGATCAGCCAGGCGCTACCGACACCGAGCACGAAGGGCAGCAGGATACCGACGTTGCTGATCAGGACCGACGCGCGGCGGCGCCCGCGCAGCAGGGCGGGATCGAGCTCGAGCCCTACCAGAAACATGAAGAGCACGAGCCCGAACTGGCTCAGCATCTTCAGCGCTGGCATCGAGGAGGTCGGAAACAGCACCCCGTAAGCGCTCGGCCACACCAGGCCCAAGAGCGATGGCCCGAGCGCGATGCCCGCCACCATCTCGGCGATGACCAGTGGTTGCCCCAGCCGGCGCGTGACCAGCGCCACCGCGCGCGAGGCCAGCAGGATGGCTGCAATTTGGGCTAGTAGCAGGGCAAGCGGCGTCAGCTCCACGGAATTGTCATTACCTTTCCTGCACTTCGACGCAAGGGTTTTACCACTGGCTTGCTGCCAACCGGTCACCAGCAATGCGCGTGCCAAGTACCGCCCGGTATCCGCATTGGCTCGAAGCCGCCAAGCTTTGAGCGCGCGGCTCAGGCGTGGCGCAGCCGCAGCGCGTTCGCGATCACCGACACGGAGCTGAAAGCCATGGCGGCGCTTGCCAGCATCGGGCTCAGCAATATGCCGAACGCGGGATAGAGCACACCGGCCGCCAGCGGAATGCCGAGCGTATTGTAAAAGCAAGCAAACGCCAGGTTTTGCCGCACGTTGCGCATGACGCTCGTCGAGAGCTTTCGCGCCTTCAGCACTCCGCGCAGGTCCCCTTTGACCAGCGTGATGCCAGCGCTCTGCATGGCGATGTCGGTGCCGCTGCCCATCGCGATGCCGACGTCGGCGGCGGCCAGCGCAGGAGCGTCGTTGGTGCCGTCGCCGGCCATGGCCACCTTGCGACCGCTGCGTTTGAGATCGCTGACGACCGCGTGCTTTGAGCCGGCAAGACGCCAGCGTGTACTTCTTCGATACCGAGCTTGCGCGCGACGGCCGAAGCGGTAGCCGGGTTGTCGCCGGTCAACATCACGATGCTGCTCGGTGCCCACCAAAACCTCGCGCTCCCCGACCTTGCCCGCAATGCCCTTACCGGTCTCGGCGCGAAAGTCACTCACCGCTTCGAAACGTGCACCGCGCCCGGCGGCTCCCTCGACGATCGCGCTCGCCATCGGGTGCTCACTGCCCTTCTCGAGGCTACCCGCGAGTCCCAAGAGCTCGAGCTCCGCAACGTGCGACGCCACTAACACCGCTTGCAGCGTGGGGCGCCCTTCGGTCAGCGTGCCGGTCTTGTCGGGCACCAGGGTATCGATACGCTCCAGGCGCTCCAGCGCTCAGCCTGCTTGACGAGCACTCCCAGCTCCGCGCCACGCCCCGTGCCGACCATGATCGACATGGGCGTCGCCAGACCGAGCGCGCAGGGACAGGATGGGGCAGGTGTAGATATCGGCGTCGCCCGCGCTCGTCAGCGGCGGCGCGGCGACGGCAGGCGTCGCAGCGTGGGCGTGGGCGTGCGTCGCGTGCGCGTCCGATTCGCCAGGCTTGGGTGCCAGGTACTGACCCGGATTCGCCGCGAAGCGCTCGCGACAGCGCGGGTTGCAGAAGTAGTAAGTCTGACCTTCGTGCGTGTGACTGCCGCCGCGAGCCGCGCTCGGGTTGACGGTCATGCCGCAGACCGGATCGATCGCCGATTCAGTCATGTGGCACCCCCCGCCTGCCGGCCAGCAGCTGCTCCACATCGAGGCGCGCGAGCCAGTATCGTTGGCGCAGCTCGAGGTAATGCTCCGCAGCATCCAGTTGCTCGCGCTTGGCCTGCAGCAGCTCGAAAACACCGACCAACATTGCGCTAAATTCGAGCTGTGTTTGCTCGAGCACTCGCTGCCGCAGCGGCAGAATCACGTCGCGAGCCTGGATCACGCCAAGCCGAGCCGTTTCGAGCCGGGCCTTGGCCGCGCGCGCGGCGCTCCGCACCTGCACCGCCAGATCCGCGTAGCTGTGCTCGGCCTGCTTCTGCTGGGCGCGCGCCACTCCGACCTCGCCTTGACCTTGATAGAAGAGCGGCAGCTCCAGCTCCACCGCGGGACCGATGCCCCACTCTTCGGAGCGCTCGGCACTGACACCGGCCTTGAGCTCGGGCAACCAGCCGCTGGCTCGGGCGACGCCCAGGTGCCTGGCCGCAGCCGTGTACCGCTCCCGCGCCGCCGACATTTCGAGGCTACCGACCAGCGCGTCGCGCTCGAGCCGCTCGAGCGGGAGCTCGCGCTCCGGGATCGCGCTGAGGCCAGGTTGCGCGGTCCAGCCGGTATCCTGGCCGAACACGCCCAGCAGACCGCTCAGACGCTGGCGCGCCACTTCCACGTCAGCGCGGGCCTGCTCGAGCTCGAGACGTGCCTCTTCGCGCTGCGCTTGCTCGGCCGCCAGCGTCAGCTGCGTGATGTTGCCTGCTTGCCGCAGCCGCTCGGCGGTAAGCGCGGAAGCTTCGAAAGAGCTCAGCACCGTTTTTCGCAGCTCGAGCAGCTCGAGCGCAGCCTGAACGTCGATCAGCGCGCGCCGGGCGTCGTAAGCCAGGTCGATGAGCGCGCCGACCGCCTCGAGCTTGGTCGCCGCTACGTCCGCCTCGGCCGCGTTGCCGCGCGGGATGTGCAGCAAGAACGCCGACACATCGAGCATCGCGCCGAGCTCAATCTCGGGGGCGCCATCGCCGTGAAACCGCAGCGCCCCTTCGAGTGTCGGGTTGGGCACGCGCCACGCGCTCGCTGCCTCCGCCTGCGCGATGCCGAGCTGCTCGGCCGCCGCGCGGGCGCCGCGATTGTTGAGCAGCGCGATGCGCGCAGCTGAATCTAAAGTGAGCGGCCGAGCGAGCAGGCGCTTGACGTCGCGCCCCGCTTCACGCACCGAGCCATCGGCCCAGCGCTGCCGAGCGTTCGCCGCGTCCTCGAGCTTGCCGTAGTCGACTGCAGCCGGCGCACAGCCCGCCAGGATGCCCAGCAGCACGCCGAAAGCCGCGCGCTTCACGGTCGCCTCGTTGCGCCAGAAATTCCATCGCGCTGCAGTTCCTGCTGCGTCGCCTCCACGGCGACCGTGCCGGCAGGATGCTGGTAATTGCCAGGATCCTTGTGAGGGTCAGCGAGGTTTTCACGCACCTTGAGCAGCGTGAACATGCCGCCCATCGTGATGTAGCCAAAAGGTCCCTTGGCCCCGACCATCGGGATGCTGTTTTCGGGTACGCGCATCCCCATCTCGCCCATGTCGCCCATACCGTCCTGACCCATGGTCATGTACCCAGGCAAGAGGGCGGAGGTCTTGCCGTCGATGGCCCGGGCGTCGACGCCGATCATGTTCGGGATGTCATGGCCCATCTGATTCATGATGTGGTGAGTCATGTGGCAGTGGAGCGGCCAGTCGCCAGGAGCGTCGGCGATGAATTCCACGTCGCGCGTGGCGCCGACCGGCACCAGCACGGTCGATTCGGGACGCTGGGCGCTCACCGGAATCTGACCGCCGTCGGTGGCGACCACCTTGAAGAAATGGCCGTGCAGATGCATCGGGTGGTGATCCATCGCGCTCAAGTTGCCGAAGCGGAGGCGCACGCGATCCCCCTTTTTGCAGACCAGCGGCGCCGTGCCCGGAAAGGCTTTGGCGTTGATGGTAAGCAGGTTGAAATCGCTCATTTTGTTGGGATCCGGCCGGCTCGTGCCCGGCTTGATGAACCACTCGCTGAGCAGCAGCACGAAGTCGCGATCCACCTTGTAGCCGGGGCTCGGACGGCGCGGATGGACCACGATCATGCCCATCATGCCGAGCGCCATCTGGGTCATCTCGTCATGGTGGGAGTGGTACATCAGCGTGCCGTGCTGCCGGAACGTCCACTCGTACTTGAAGGTCTTGCCCGGTGGAATCGAGCGCTGCGTAAGGCCGCCCACGCCATCCATACCGTTTGGCAGGAACACACCGTGCCAGTGCACGGTGGTCGGTGCCGGCAAGCGGTTGGTGACGTAGACGCGCACGCGATCTCCCTCGACGGCCTCGAGCGTCGGTCCGTGCACGCGGCCGTTGTAACCCCAGCACGTGGCCTTGAGACCAGGGGCAAACTCATGCTGCACTTCCTCGGCGGTCAGGTGCAGCACCTTGACCCCATCCACCACCTTGAACGGTAGGGTCGCGCCGCCCGGCGTCATGGTCGGCGTGTAGTCCCGACCGGGCTCACCAGGTTGCTGCGGCGGCAGCGCGGTGCCGCTGTATGAGCGCGCCCACGCCTGCCCGGTGGCATCCGCCTGGTTGGCCTGCGCGGCGCGAGCTCGTCCGAGCAGCACCGAAGCACCAGCCAGGGCGGCGCTCGTTCCTATCATTTCGCGACGACTGACCATCGTTGTGGCTCCTTGGCTTGCGCCTTCTTTTGGCCGACGCAGGCCCACGCCCGGCATTACACCCCCCAAAAAGCGGCTGTCTAGCGACTCGCTGCAGCTCGATCAACTCTTGGAGGCGGATGACAGCACTCCTTGCCCGCGGCGCTCGAGCTCCCAGAGCAGCCGCGTGGCCGCCACGACGCCCACCGGTAGCATCACGATGCCGCAGCAAGGCAGCCAGAAGACGAGCGCAAAGGCGGCGCCGAAGCCGAGCACGACCCCGGCGTGTCTCTTCACGAACCCGAAGCGCTGCCGCGCGCCGATCCCACGCAGCGTGAGCGGGTAGTCCAGCAGGCCCCAGGCTACGCCCAGCGCCCCGATCAGTAGCTTGAGCGGAGTGACCACCACTACGCTCGGCGCCACCAGCAGCTCGAGCAGCGTGAGCCCAATGATGATCGGCAGCGTGACCGCGCTGCTCAGCAGCATCGAGCGCAGCCCGCAGCCGAGCTCGGCGAAAAAACCGAGCGGAGCTCGCGGCGGCGCGGCCAAATCATCCTCGACGACTCCGACGATGCGCTCGAGCGCCGGCGCGCTGATCGGCGGAGCCAGAAACGCCGACACCACCAGGCCGAGCGCCGCCGCCAGCGCCACCGAAACCCAGGACAGGAGCGCGGCGCCCTTGTCCTGCCACCAGTTGTCACCGGTTAGCTTCGCCTCGACCCAAGGCATGAGCCAATCCCAGGCGGCCGTCGCGATGGCGGCTTCGAGGAGCAGGAAGACCAGCACCGGGACGAGCGCGTACGGCCACGCTCGAGTCAGCCGCAACAGGGTACTGACTGCGCCGAACAGCGCGCTGAAGCCGCTCCAAAAACCCAGGGCTTGCTGGCTCGCCGACATCGCCTAATCCCTCGCCCCCAGCCCCTCGAGCTCTAGCTCGCCGTGGGCAATCTGGCCCAGCACCGCCACCACCAGCCGTCGTTCCCGCTCCTGCACACGCGCCGCCAGGCTCTCGACCGTGTCCCCTTCGAGCACTGGTACCTGGGCCTGCGCTAGCACCCGCCCGGTGTCGTACTCGGCGTCGACCAGGTGCACCGAGGGGCCCGACTCGGTCTCGCCCGCGCGCAGCACAGCTTCGTGGACGCGCACGCCGTACATGCCTTGGCCACCGAACTTGGGCAAAAGCGCCGGGTGCGTGTTCAGGATGCGACCGCGGTATTGCCCGAGCAGCGCGGCGCCCAGTTTCTTCATGTAGCCGGCCAGCATCACGACCTCCACCTGTTCGTCGAGCAGGGCCTTGGCGATCGCGAGGTCGAGCGCACCCGGTTCGGGGTGAGTCTTGGCCGAGAGATGGATGGCGCGAGCAGAAACGGCGCGCGCCCGGCGCAGCGCGCCCGAGTCCGAGTTGTTGCTCACGACCGCGACCACGCGCACCGGGATTTCCCCGGCGGCACACGCATCCAGGATAGCTTGCAAGATCGTGCCCTCGTGCGACGCCAGCACACCGATGCGGAGCGGACCTGCCACGGGCCCGCCTATAGTTCAGGAGCCGGCGCGAAAGAACTCCGCGCCGCCGCTGCGCAAGATCGTGGGGGTATTCTTGGGACGCCGGCCGAGCGCCTCGACTGCTTCGAGATCCAGGTAAAGACCCGGACCCCAGCCTTCGGTGCCGGCCGTCTCGTCGCCGTGCGTGGCCGCTTCCGCGAGGAGCGAACGGCGCAGCGGTTCGCTGGGTCGCGAGGCGCGAAACAGCTTGATGCGGCCGCAATCGACGATGTCCGGTCGCGGATCGCCCTCATCCACCCAGCAGCTGCCGTGTGTCAGCATCCCGGCCGTCTCGTAACCGTGCTCAGCCAGCGTCGCGCGCAGCTTGCGCAGCCACGCGATCAGATCCAGCTGCTGGCCGCCGTCGGGCAGCTCGACATAGAACGCGTAGCCCAGATCGATGGCACGCGCCTCGACGCCTGGAGGTCGTTCCACCAGCCGGTCCCGAATCAGCGCCGTGAACGTGGCGTAGCGCTCGATGAACTGCTCGCGCTCCCCGGCGTACTCGTCGTCCTCGATGGAGTAGTAAGAGATGAGCAGGCCGAACGCGTTCTCGTCGATCATCGCCGAGCGCCTTCTACCGCGCTCACGGCGCGGTCTCAAAACGAGAACTCGAGGCCAGGGCTAAACGCCTGCGAGTTGGGGCCGTACTTCCAGACACCCCTGATCCGCCGCGAGTCGATGGAGAGCACGCCCAAGAGCTTCGCAAAGCCGTTTGGCTCGGCTTCGGTCAATCCCCACGATTTTCCTGGAGACGAGGCGGACAGCGGCGTCTTTCAGCTGTCGGACCAATCGGTGCTGCTGCTGCTCGAGCCAGGGCCCGACGTGGCGCCGCTCGTGAAGGCGCTCGAAGCCGAGGGCTTTTCGGTGGTGCCGATGAGCGACGCGGCCGAAGCCGAAGCCAGTGGCTACCTTCCACGCCTGGCCATCCTGGACGGCCAGACCCAGGGCGCGCTGGATTTCCTGCGCCGCATCAACGCCCATGGCACCACCCTGCATGCGGTGGTGGCGCTCGAGTCCGGAGCCCGCGAGGGCGACGCAATCGCGGCTGGGGCTCAGCTCACGTTGCAGCGCCCATTGGTGCCGGAGGACGTGCTGGCTTGTCTACATCGGTTTCGAGCGCAGCACGAGCTGATGGCTCGCGCGCGCGACCTCTTCGACCGCGAAAGGCCCAGCGTGCCGCCACCGCTGATCGAGAGCGTCGTGGCCACGATCGGGCACGAGATTCGCAATCCGCTGGCAGCGGCGCTGGCCAATGTCGAGTGTTTGCGTGACAGCGACTGCGCCCTGAACGAAGATGACCGCAAGAATACGATCGACGATACCGTGATCGCCCTGCGGCGGATTCAGGACGTGATGACGGCCGTGTCATCGTTAGCCAAGGGCGCGCCGCCGGTGCTCGAGAAGGTCGAGCTATGGAGCGTCGCCGAGCGCGCAGTCGCCTCGGTCAGGCCCCACGACACCCGCATCGAGATCGCCGGTGAGCGCTCCACGTGCGGCTGGGGCAACGGGGCGCTTTTGGAACAGGTAGTTGCGAACCTGGTCCAGAACGCGCTCGACGCCACGCAGGGTCAGGAGCGCCGCCACGTGCTGGTGCGGGTCTACAGCGCCTCGGGTGAAGCGCGCATCTCGGTCCGCGACAACGGGCCGGGCGTGCCGGCCTCGCTGCGGCAGCGCATCTTCGAGCCCTTCTTCACCACGAAGGGTGAGCGCGGCACCGGCCTGGGCCTGGTGCTGGTGCGCCACGCGGTGTCGCGCATGGGCGGCACCCTGAGCCTGGGCCCGAGCGAGCGCGGCGCGGTCTTCCGGGTCCGGCTGCGCGCCGTGTGACGCTCACCAGAACGGCGTGATGCCGGTCGGCGGCAAGCCGGCCCCGTTGATGCGTATCTCTTCGTCTTCCACCAGTCTTTCATCGAGCACGTGCAGGCGCACGATGCGCCCGCGGGAGGCGTCGGCGACCAAGCATGGATCACCACAGCCCGCCTGACAGCTCATGCCCAGAAACGCGATGCCGAAACCGGCGCCACTCACGTCCCGCGCTGCGCTGGCTAGGAGCACGACCCTACCGCTGCTCAAGCTCAGCGAGAGCAGTTGGTTATCGTGCTCGGCTCCCAGCGCGGTTTGGGTCTTGAAAAGAAGTAGGTCGTCGGTGACGAGCTCGAGACTCGACTGAACGGCGCCTCCCGAAAGCTCGAGCGCCGAGAAGCGCTGCAGCTCCTCGGGGGGCTCCCGAACGGCATCGAGCACGACGATGCCCGACTTCGACACGTCTGTGCTCTCACCACGGGGGTCCACATAGGACGCGCATGCGACCACGAGCCGACGCCGATCCGGTGAAAGCTCGACGCGCCCGCAATTCTGCAAACCGCTCAAAGTCAGCCGATAGCGCAAGCTATCGTCGCGCGTGTCGACGGCCACGATCTCGCTGTCGGCCATCCCGCTGAAGTCCGGGCGCGCGTGCTGCAACGTGACCAGCACCAGCTCGCCCAGCTGGGCGAGCGCCACTGGATTGGGGAAAAAACCTGCCTGATGCGGCATGGGTAGCGATCCAATGATGCTGGGCACCACGGGGTCGACGAGCAGCAGATCGCTGCCGACGTCGAACGGCTCGCGTCCCGCGTCCCGGTTCTCACTGAGGCGAGGCACGTACGCTTTGTGCTCACTGACCTCCAGGTAGTCTTGCGGATTGGAATCGAAGCCGGTTCCGATCGGCAGCTGTGCGCGCACCGCAGCCGTCTTGGCGTCCACGAAGCTCAGCACGTTGGTTCCAAAGCGATCGATCAGCACCAGCTCGTTGTCGCGACTGCGCGACGCGGCCGCCTCCAGATCTCCGGAAAGCGGCGCAGCCAGGTTGCTCGCGTTACTCGATGCGCTCGAAAGGAACGCCTGGCTCCGTACGGCACCGTCCGGGGAAAGCAGCGCGACCTCGCTCGACTGGAAGTCGCTCGACACCACCGCCAAGCCGCGCGGGCAGTCGCCGCGGGCCGGTAAGTCGGCGCCACCCGTCGTCGTCGCGGGCGTGACGTTGCAGGCCACGAGCAGGAAGAGCCACGGGGCCACGGGGCCGAGGGGCCACGGGGTCACGGTGTATGCACCTCCAGAGAGACGTAGAGGCTTCGGCCGGGGAGAGGATAGCCGACGATATCGAAGCGCTCGGTGTCGAGAGCGTTGGCGAGGCGGGCGCGGCTGATCAGGGCTCCGGACAGCCAGCTCAGCGCAGCCGTGACGCCTAGCGTGGTTTGCTCGGGGATCACGATCAAGCCGGCCGCATCGGCGAAGCGGTTGGAGAGGTAGGTGAGATCGAAGGCCAGCTCGGCACGCGGCAGGGCTTTTGCCTCGAGCTCGCCGGTCGTGAGCACGAGGCGCGGGGCGAGCACCAGCCGCGACGAGAGCGGCAGCACGTCGTTTGCCAGGCGTCGGCCCTCGGTGGTGTCGCGCCCATCGAGGAGCGTGGCGTTGCCCTCGAGCTGCAGGTGCTCGAGCGCCTTGATACCCGCCGACAACTCGAGCCCCACGACGCGCGCGCTCTTGACGTTGAGCGGCACCACGTAGCCTTGCGCCGTGCGCGCGTAGGCCACCAGATCCTCCGCCGAACGCAGGAAGGCGCTGGCGGATCCGTAAAGCCCCCAGCGCCCGAAGCGCCGCTCACTACGAACCCCCACATCCGCGCTGAGCCCGAGCTCGGGGCGCAGCTCGGCGTTACCGCGCACCAAGATCCCCACGCCGTACAGCTCGCCGAGCGCCGGCTCGCGCTGATAGCGGCTGAAATTGAGGAACACCGTGCCGTGGCCAGCCTCGTAGCCCGCGCCCACGCGGTCGGTCGGCTCGATTTCGCGACAGCCGCCCGCGCCCGGCCGGAGCGTTCGGCATTGCGCGGCGACAAGGCCGAACAGCGACAGCCAGGGTAGCGCGCGAACTTCGACGCGCAGGGCACCGCGCAGCAAGCTCGCGCTCGCCGACGACTCGCGATCCAGATCGCGGCGCGCCAAATCCTCGATGCTTCCGAGCGCAGCGGCGCTCAGATTCAGGCGCGAACCGAGCGCCAGCTCGAGCAAGGCTTGCTGCTGGAGGCGCCGGCCGGTGACGTCGGTCTCCTCCGACAGCGTCCCCAGCTCGCGCGCCGGATCGTGAAGCTGCGACGAAGCTTCGAGCACCGAGCTGCGCAGCGTCAGGACATGAGCAGCGCTTTCGCCGAGCGCGAGCCGCGCCGTGAGCGCCGCCAGGCTGCGCTGAAGCTCCGCCCGCGCGCGCCGCGACGGCACGAGCGCGAGCTTGGGCGCGCCCTGCTCACGCGCCGCGGTGCTGGCGAGCAGCTCGAGCCGTGCACGCGAAGTCGGTTTGGCGCGCGCCACCAGCCAGGCGTCGCGCAGCCGGCTGTCGGAGTTGCTGCGCTTGACCCGCGCATCGTCACCGCCCTGAAATAGCGTGCCCCGGTCGTCGTCGAAGGCGTAGTCGTTTTCGGCGCGCTCCGCGGACAGGCCGGTAAGCATCGAAAAGCGCTGGTTACCCGCTGCGAAATAGCCGAATCCGGAGCGGGCTCCGAAGCTGCCAGCCGTGATGCCTGCAGCCGCTTCGGGCCGGCGCGGACGGCGCGGCTCGAAGAAGATCGCGCCACCGATGCCGGGCTCGTCGGCGGAGAAGGGCGCGTTGCCGCGATAGATGTCCACGCGATCCACCAGCCAGAGCGGCAACGTGGACAGGTCGGCCACCCCACCGATGTTGTCATTCAGCCGCACTCCGCCGAGGTACACGGGCGTCTGCGCCGAGGTGGCGCCGCGAATCGAAGCCGTGGCGGGCGCTCCCAAGCCGCCTGCCTCGGCGATCTGCACGCCCGCTTCGGAACGCAGCACGTCCGCCGCGCGCAGCCCCGGCGCCGCCAGCTTTTCGCGCCGCACACGGCTAGTCGCCGCGAACGGCTCCTCCGAAAGCTCACCCTGCGGTCGTCCCTCGCCCTGCACCGTGATGGTGATCGGCTCCTCCGCCCAAGCGGCGCTGCCGCTGATCACCACGGCGAGCAACGCAGGAAGCCACGGAAGGCGCAGGACGGCCACGCCCGGGCACACTAGCTCGGAGCGCCGCAGGGCGTCCCGTGCTCGTCGTTCCTCACATCCCTTGGCTGCCCAACCGCAGCCCGTTTGCAGAAGCTCACGTGTCGTCCGTCGGTCGCACCGAGCGGCGCGTCTCGGGCTGAAGTTTCTGCGATTCGAGCTGCGGCGTGGCCGCCCCAAGCGAAGACGTGATGAATGACGCGGCAAAGCAGCCGCGTCGGGCGAGGATCAAGGCTTGATGACCTGAGTACCGGGCGGAGGGATGAACACGAACTCACCTTGCGGAGGCTTGGTGTTGGCCTGCGCCGCCTCGAAGTCGAAGCGATTTTTGTTCTGCTGCGCGTCTACGATGATGACGCGCCGCACCTGAAAGGTCGTGCCGTCGACGTAGAAATAGACCTTGTCGTAAGCGGCGGTCGGCTGCAGCGGCTCGCCGAGCAGCACGTAGCCGCTCGCATACTTCATCTGCACCGAGTCCTGCTTGGAAAACTTGAAGTTTTGCTTCAGCTTGCCCTGGCCGGTCAGAAACGAGAGCGCCGCCGGATACTGCGTCTTGTCGAGCAGCTGCTCGTACATCTGCTTGTTGTCCTTCTCGTAGATCTTGATGATCTTTCCATCGGAAACCACGCGGTTGCCATTGCTGGTGTAGCGCCAGCTCATCTTGCCGGGCTTCTCGAAGATCACCGAGCCGGCCGAGTCCTTGGTCTTGTCGTGCGACTTGATGGTGTAGCGCTGCTTGAAGCTCGCCTTGAACGTCTTCAATTGATCGTAGAAGGTCTGCACCCTGCCGACGATCTCGTCGGCGCTGAGCGCTGGCAGCGCTTTCGCGGGCTTGGCCTGCTGCGCGAGCGATGAGCTCGAGAGCAGCGGGAAAGCGAGGCTGAGGAGTGACAGTGCGGCGAAACTTCTGCGTTTCATGACGGTCCTGGTGCCCGAGCGGTCGGGCTTGCTCGTTCTACGCTTGTAACGTGGCAAAGCTTTGCCCTCTAGGCTCGAGTTGGGCGATCTTGGAAGGAAAGATCACGATCGTCAGGGAAGGCCGCGAGCCACGAGAAAAACCGGCGGAGCGGGCGCCTGCTGGGTTCGGGTATGCATGAGCCGCCGGACATTTCGAGTGGTCTGCTCGCTCACA
>DATEDZ010000198.1:0-82272 GCA_035281385.1 Polyangiaceae bacterium | reverse complement strand
ATCACGGCCGCCGAAAAGGCCCAGCTGCCGACGCTGCTTTACGACTTCTTCGCCTTTGGCCCCGATCACAAGGCCGGCATCGTGCCGATCGCGTTCATCGACTTCGGCTTCGAGCCGAGCGTGGGCCTGTACGCGTTCTGGGATGACGCCGGCTTCGAGGGCCACGACCTGCGCCTGCGCGGCTCGACCTGGGGCGCCGACTGGCTGTCCGGGACCGCCACCGAGCGCTTTCATCTCGGTGAGCGCGCCGAGCTCACCTTGACCGCCACCGCGACGCGCCGACCCGACTACGCTTTCTACGGCATTGGGCCGGATACGCGCGAAGAGGACCTGGTGCGCTACTCGGCCGACACGATCGATGCTCACTTCGACACGCTGGTCATGTTCGGGGGTAGCAGCCTGCTGCAGACGGCGGTCGGCTATCGCGGCGCCTCGTTCGGCCCCAGCAGCTACGACGCCGCCCATCGCGGCCTCCCCGGCTACGAGCCGTCCCTCGACGAGGAAGTCGCGGCCGGCAGGCTGGCGGAGCCGCCCGGCTTCCGCGACGGCTACCAGGGGCCGTTCGCGCGCGCGCGGCTCGTGCTCGACACGCGCAGCACCGATGGCTCGGCCAGCGGTGGGCGGCTGGAGCTCGTGGGCGAGCAGGGCGCCGATCTCGAGCACGCGCCCGCCTCTGGCTGGCTGCGCTACGGCGGCACCTTGGGCGGCTTCCTGGATCTGACCGAGACCAACCGCATCGTCAGCCTTTCGATCTCGGCGCTGCTGGCCGACCCGGTGGGCGAGCGTCCGGTCCCGTTCACCGAGCTGGTGACGCTCGGCGGGCCCGGATTGATGCCTGGCTTTCGAGCGGGACGGCTCTATGATCGCAGCGCGATGGTGCTGACGCTGCGCTACTCGTGGCCGATCTGGTTCTGGCTCAACGGCTCGTTGCAAGCGGCCACCGGCAACGTCTTCGGTGAGCGCTTCGAGGGTCTGAGCGCCGGCCGGGCGCGCTTTTCTACCGCCATCGGCATCGAGGGCAGCGGGTCCCGTGACAGCATCTTTCAGGCCTTGCTCGGCTTTGGAACCGAAACGTTCGAGAGCGGTGCCGCCGTCGATTCGATCCGCTTCACCGTGGGAGCACGCAGTGGTTTTTAGGCTCAGCTCACTCTGCGCGCTGCTCGCGCTGGCTGGTTGCGCCGGGGCGCCGCGCTTTCCATTGCGGGCTCCGATGACCCACGACCCGGATCAGCAACCCTTCGCCAGCGAGCCGGAGGAGTACTTCTCGCCGTTCGCGTGGGACGGCGCCAACTACATGGTGTTTCACCCGATCGCCCGCTTCTTCGCGGTCGATCCGGCCGGAGCTGCCGTCAACGTCAACGCGCTCGACGAAGTACCCGATTCGAGCTGGTTCGAGAATCGCCTGGGCCGGCGCGCGCTCAGCGTGGACGAAGTGCGGCGCGGCTCCTGCAGCGACAAGCGGCTCGACCCGAGCGGCCCCGACGGCTCGTGGACCATCGACCAGGGCAAGAACAACGGCGCCAACCCCGGCTTCCGCGTGAACATCAAGGGCCTCGGCAAGTTCATGCTCAAGACCGACCCGGCGAGTGAGCCGGAGCGCGCGACCGGGGCAACCGCCATCTCGTCGCGCGTCTACCACGCGGTCGGCTATTACGCACCGTGCGATTCGGTCGTCTACTTCCGGCCCTCGTTGCTCAAGCTCGAGCCCGGCCTGACTTCCACCAACAATCAGGGTCAGACCAGGCCGTTCGATCAAGCTGCCCTCGATCGCATCTTGGAAAGCGCCTCGCATCGCAACGGTTTGGTGCGCATGGTCGCGTCCGAGTGGCTGCCGGGCAAGCCGCTCGGTCCGTATCGCTACGAGGGCACGCGGGACGACGACCCGAACGACGTCATCCCGCACGAGGATCGTCGGGACGTGCGCGGCGGCCGGTTGCTGGCGGCCTGGCTGAACCACTTCGATTCGCGCGAACAGAACACGATGGACGTCTTCATGCGGCCCCAGGGCAAGAAAGACGGCCCGGGCTACGTGCGGCACTACATCATCGACATGGGCGACTCGTTCGGCAGCCGCTGGACCGTGGACGGCATCTCGCGGCGGCTGGGCAGCTCGTACGTGTTCGACGGCTCACACATCGCCGAGGATTTCCTGACGCTCGGCGCCATCCAGCGTCCCTGGGAAAGGGTCACGCTGAGCTCGGCGGTGTTCAACTACTTCAGCGCGCGCGACTTCGACCCGGAAGAGTGGCGCGGCGAATATCCGAACCCGGCCTTCATGCGCATGACCGAGCAGGACGGCGCCTGGATGGCACGCATCCTGTCCCACTTTTCGGACGACCTGGTAGCAGCGGCCGTGGAGATCGGCCAGTACGATTCAGGCAGCCAGCGCTACCTGACCGAGACCTTGATCGCGCGCCGCGACATCATCTTGCGCCGTTACTTCAGCCGGGTCTCGCCCATCTCACGGATCAGCGCCGATGCGCGCGGCGTGTGCGGGGTGGACCTGGCGCGTGAGCGCCGCATCGTGCCCAGCGAATCGCTGAGCTTTCGCGCCTACGTGTATCGGGGACCGGGGCTTCAGCCCGCCGGCAAGCCGCGCTTTCGCAAGGTCGTAAGCCCGCGCGTTTGCCTGGATCTGGCGCCGGCGGAGCTACCGGAGTCGCTACCGCCGAACGCCCCCGAGCGCTACGTGGTAGTCGACGTCACGAACGGCTACGCGCCCGGTCCGCTGCGCGTTCACCTATATGATCTCGGCGCCTCCGGTTACCGCCTGGCCGGCATCGAACGGCCCGAAAAGCTCAGGCCTCCGGAGTGAGCTGCGCTACGGCCACTGCCTGCGGCGCGGCGTCGTCGACCTGGAGCAGCGGCTCGAGCTCGCCCACCAGGTAGGCGAGCGTCCCGCGCGTGAGCCGTGGGTGCTCTTCGGCCTGGTCGTAGAAGTCTTGCTCGGCGATGCGTAGCACCACCGCGTCGCTCAGCGCGCGAGCTGCGTAGCTGGATAGCGCCCGGCACAGCGCCGCGGCGCCGCCCACCAGATCGCCGCCCGCTTGCTGCAGCCGAAACTCGCTACCCGAGCCGAGCTCGAGCGAGCCGCGCGCCACGATGTAGAGGTTATCTTGCTCCGCGCCGGTCTCGAACAATACCTGGCCGCGCTTGAGGCTCACCGGTTCTGCGACGCTCGCCAGGCTGGCGATGGCCTGCATGCCGGCCGAGCGCAGGAAGGGCGCCCGGCGCAGGACCAGGATCTTGTCGTAGGTTTCGAGAGACCCCAGCGACGCCCCGGGCGGCGGCTCGCTGAGCGGTCTGAGGCGCGGCGCGAGCACGCGCCAGCGGCCGTGGAGCTGAGCGGCAAAGTTTCGGATCGCGGCGCGCGCGATCTGCGCATTGTCCTCCAGCATGTCGAACCACTCGCTCATGCGAATCGAAAGGAAGCGGCTGTGCTCGAGCGCCCGACAGCTGCGCGTGCGGCTGCGCTCCAGCACCGCGTCGATCACGCCGACCACCGCCAGCGGTACGAACTCCCAGGGCTTGTAGCCGGGGCGCTCCATCACCACGCGACCTTCGACCAGGAACAGGAACCGGTCGGGGGGATCTCCGATATCGAAGAGTTGCTCGCCGGCCTCGAGCTCCACGTCCTCCAGGAGCTCGACGAAGCGCACGTGTGCGGCTGCCGGCATGCTCGGAAACATCGAGCGCAGCAGGATCTCGCGCTTCAAGCGCGCGGCGTCGGCGATGGTCATGCCGGACGCTCCTGCAGCACGCCGAGCGCGGCGCGCTCGGGCGGCGGAGGCGGACCAAGGCTGCCGAGCGCGCGCGCAGCCAGCGACCCCACCACCTCGTCAGGGTCAGCCGACAGCGTGGTGAGAGTCGACCGTGCGTCCGGAAATTCACCCACCAAGGGAGCAGCGCGCTCGGCCCGCTGCTCCGCCGGCATGTCGTCCACCACCAACCTGAGCTGCAAAGCGGCCTCGTCGGACGAGCGATCGAAGCCATGGATCAGCGCGTCCAGGAATTCTACGGCTCGCCCACGGCGGCGACGGTCACTCGAAAGCAGGGCTGCGAAAATCGCCGGAATATCGTCGCCGCGGTGCAGGACCTGCAGCAGCCGCGCCAGACGATCACGCGACTGCGCGATCTTGTCGTCGAGCAGCTCGATCACCAGGCGCGTCTCGAGCCGGGCGCTGGCCGCGCGTTCTTTCTCGAGCGCGAGCCGCGCCGCAAACAGCCGCAAGTACTCGCGCGCGTTACGCGTCAGCTCGTGAAAGATGGGCTCGGCGTCGATGCGCAGCGAGGTTTCGAGCGCAATCTGCTCCAGCCCGCGTAGCGCCTTGTAGCGCACCAGCCCGTCCTTGTGCTCGACCACCGCCCGCAGCAGCATACGCAGCGCGCGCGCCGACAGGAAGGCGGAGATGCTGCGCGGCACGTGAATGCGCACGCGCCGTTCGAGCGATTCGTCCCACAGCGTCTGCTCCAGCGCTTCGAGCGCCGCGTCACCGAGCCGGCGCAAGCCACGGCGCGCGGACAACCGGTCGTCGGCGTATTTCAGTCGACTGATCAGAAAATCGATGGACGACTGATCTCCCGTCACTTCCAGCGCGGAAGTCACCGCACCACCGAGCGCCGGTAGCCGCGCGAAGCGCAGCAGGAGAAGCGGCGTCTCGGCGGTGGGATGCGCCGCAAGCGCTTCGATGAAGGCGCGCTTGAGCGTGTGGTCGGCGTCGTCACCCTCGAATAGGTCCCAGCTCAGTGGATCCCCGGACAGAGCGCTGCCGCCGAGCTGAGCCAGGTAAAGCGCCGCGAAGGTGCGCAAGCTGGCGTCCTTGTGCTGCTGGACCCGTTTCAGCACTTCTACTTCAGCCGACAGCGCGAAAGCCCTGACCGCAGCTTGCTGGACGCGGGGCGAGGCGTGGTCGAGCAGTTTCTCGCCGAGCGCCAGCCAGTCCTTGCGCCGGCTGGGGCCGAGCAGCTCCAGCGCGCGCACCAGCACGCCCTCGTCGCCGTGCAGCAAGATCAGCGCGGGGATCAGCCGTTCACGCTTGCGCTCCGCCAGGACGTTCATGGCCGCGATCACTTCAGTGGGCTGCGGGCGGGCCAGCGCCTCCACCAGGGTCTCGACCGAGGTCAGGTCGAGCTCGGCCAGCATGAACTCCCGTCCTTCGTTGCTCCGACCAAGCGCCTTGCGAAACAGCGCGATGTACGGCGCCCGGATACCGACTCCAACCAGCAGCCAGATGATGGCCAGCGTGGCGGCCGCGGAGGCCAGATGGCCGGGGCGAAACTCGCGCTCCATCGTGGCGGCCAGCAGCGCGCCACCCGCGATGGCCTGGGCCGCGCGCGTGACGATCAGGTCCACGAAACCGCGCGCGCGCGTCTGTTGCTCCACGGGGGCCCAGAGCAGCTCCGCCGCCACGCGACCCAAGGAGTTGCGCAGGGAGGTATCGGTGCCTTTCAGCACCACGACCAGCCAAAACGGAGCGCCTATGAGCGCGGTCAGCGTGCCGCCGAAAGTGAGCACCAGGGGCGCGGTGAGCGCCAGGGCCACCACCCCAATGCGCTGCACCACCGGGCCGGTGATCACGACTTGCAGCACCAGCGAAGCCAGGCTGAGCAGCAGCTGGTAGCGCGCGAAGAACGCGGCCAGAGCTTCCGGCGGAACGCTGCGCGAGACCTTGGCTTTGTACAGGTAGTCGATCACTACCGAAACGCCGATGGCCAGCGCCGCCATCAGCGCCAGCCGCGTCACGAACGGATCATGCCGGACCGCAGACAGCTGCGGCCCGAGCGGCGCCCGGCTCGCGACCGGGCTGGACTGCAAGGTGCGCGAAGGTGGCGGCGCGTCCTCGATCACGAGCTGCGTGGCCAGCAGCGCCGCGCCGAAATACAGCAGCGAAGCCACACCGAGCAAGCCTCGGACGGGTGCCCCTTGGAGCACCAGCGCCGCAAGACCGGCACCGCCCACGCCGCCGAGCACGCCGCCCGAGGCAAGCGGGCCGAAGAGCCTCCGACTTTGCGCGGCGCTGAATAGCGTGCCGGCGAGCGCCCAGAACTGCCCTACGAGCAGCGTCGCCGACAGCGCGCCGAACACGTACAGGCCGAACACCGAGAGCGCGCCGCCGGTCTCAGCGCGGATGCGAAACCAGGCCGCCGCGAAGGCCGTGGCCAGCAGCGACACCACCAGCGCGTTCTTGGGGCCCGCAGCGCGCGTGAGCCGGATGCTGAGGGGCGTCAACGCTACCATCAGGACGGCGGTGGCGACGTAGACCAGGGCCAGGTTGCGCGGGGCAAGCCGCGCCAGGAACAAGGCGTCGCGAGCTGTCTCCAGCACCGTGTGGGCGGAGATGGTCAAAAGCAGGACCAGAAAGGCCCTAAAGAAAGCGCTCCCCTCGCCCGACCGGAGGTCGACGAAGCGGCTGAGGTGGGAGCTTTTCACGCGATGATCCTTGGGAATTCCAGCTAACCAGCGGTGGGGCCGGGGCCCACCACCCACGGGACAGAGGGCCGGGCGGTGGGGTGTGGCTTGCGGGAGCCAGTCCCCGGGCCTACTTTTAGGGCAGATGCTCGGTTGCCACCAGCAGCAGAACCTCGGTGAGCGCGCCCGGACCAAGTCGGTTAGCGTCGGCGTGCTGATCGCGGGCATCGCGCTGGGCTGGGCCCTGCTTTCGGCGGAGCTCGGGGTCACGCGTCAGCTCGGCTGGCTCATCGCGCTGCCGGTCGCAGCGTCGGCCTATTTGCTGATCTCCGGGACGTTCGGGATTTGCGTGTACAACGGCCTGAAGGGCTACCGAGGTGTCGACCACGGTAGTGAAGCTGTGCTGGATCCGGCGGACCGGGCTCACCTGCGACTGCGGGCGCTGCTCGCCGTGTCGGCGAGCCTGGTCATCGCTGGTGGCTTCGCTGCGGCCCTGGTCGCGAGCGGTTAAAAGCGGCGGCCCGAAGCCCCCGCTCTATCTCGCACCGCGCTCAAACGGGCTTAGCGGTTTCGGTGTCGGGCTGTGAGTCCCGCGCCTGGATCCCGCTGCGCGCGGCGGCACGGCGCGCGCGCGCTTCGAGCGCTTCGAGCGGGGAAGCGCCCAAGTGCGCCGCGGCGGCGGCGCTGCCGGCATCGACGTCCTCGATGCGGACGTTCAGCTCTTCCACGTCGAGCGGGCCGTCGTGCGGCGTGTCTTCGAACGTGAGCACGTGGTCGAACAGATTGTCCGCGCTGGCGAACTCGGCGACCAGCGGTGAGATGTCCCCGCCCTTGAGCGAGCGTACGCCGACGCGCATGGCCTCATTCAGCGTGGCCTTCACGC
Source organism: Polyangiaceae bacterium (assembly GCA_035281385.1). Taxonomy (GTDB): domain Bacteria; phylum Myxococcota_A; class Polyangia; order Polyangiales; family Polyangiaceae; genus PMG-095. Next base: position 74,980 of record DATEDZ010000198.1, on the reverse strand, counting down.
CCTCGCCCTTGGCGGCGTTGGCAGGAATCATCGGCACCGAACCGTCGAGCCGCAGCTTGCGACGCAGCGCCGGCGGCTCGAGAGCGCCTGCCACGTCCTGCTTGTTGGCCTGCACGATCAGGCTGACTGGCTCGGTGCGACGCTTGATCGAGGCACGCAGGCGCGCGAACGTGCGCTGAGTGTCCGGAATCGCATTGGGGCTGGAGTCGCACACGAACACCACGACGTCCGCCATCGCGACCAGCGGCCGGCGCCGGTAGTTGCGCTCGATCTGTCCCGGTACCGTGATCAGTTGAAAGCGCAGGCCGATGCCGCCGTGCTTGGGGCCTTCGATCTCGAGCCAGTCGAAGAACATCGTCCGGCCTTTGAGCTCGGCGGGCGTCACGATCTCGCTGCGGCGCGTGGGCGGGATGATCTCGTGCACGCGCTTGAGGTTCGTCGTCTTACCGGCGAAGCCCGGACCGTCGTAGACGATGCGTACGACGTGGCACTTCCGCTCGGAATCGAAGGACGCCATATCCTTTGCTAACGCAGCCGCGCTGCCCGGGGCAAGCCGCAGATGACAAACAAAGAGTATCGAGGTGGGGCTTTGGCCCCACCGACCCCACGCGACAAAAACATTCGAGGGCGCCCAGTCACGGTCGAGACCCGCATGAGAGCGCAGTGATTGCGGCAATTTACACACCAGATCTCGTTTGATAGCTTCGGGCGCATGGCTTATGGCGCTCCGCCTCCCGGTCCTGGTGGCTACGGATCGCCGCCGGGCGGTTTTGGGGCGCCGGGCGGTTACGGACCGCCGCCCGCCGGTAGTTACGGCGGTTACGTGCTAAGCGCGTACGGCGCCCCGATCGTCGCCTACTCCGACAAGTCGCGTTCGACCGCGTTCATGCTGGCCTGGTGGCTCGGTTGGTTGGGTGCGGATCGCTTCTACGTCGGCCAAACCGGGCTTGGAGTCCTGAAGCTTCTCACTTGCGGCGGCCTGAGCTTGTGGTGGGCCATCGACCTCATCTTGCACGCGCTCGGCGCCATCAACGACGCAGAAGGCAGGCCACTGCAGCCGCCGCAGGCCATCGAGGGCACGCCGACCGTGAACGGCAATCATGTGCTGCTCGCCAGCGTGCTCGCCGGTGTCTGGGGCATCGATCGTTTCCTGCTGGGGCAAACCGGCCTCGGCATCTTGAAGCTCGTCACTTGCGGCGGTTTCGGGATTTGGAAAATCATCGATCTGATCCTGATCGCGACCGGCAACGTGCGTGACGCTCGGGGCAATTCGCTGCGCTGGAGCTGATTCGGCAAGACGGCCACGCTACGGCACCTTCGCCGAGATCGGCGCCGCGGCTTCTTCGTTGCAAGCGCAGCGCCGACGCACCCGCGCCCGCCAGTCCCAACACCGACGGCGCTACGACAACTGAGCCACGCTGGTGTGCAGCATGTGGGGCTCGCGCGCCGCGCGCTCCGCCAAGGCCAGGGCCCCAGCGATGCCAGCCTGTTGCCCAAGCAGCGGCGGCACCAAGTACTGATCGATGCCCGAAACGACCTCGTCCGCCTGGACGTAGCCGCACAGCGACTTGACCAGGTGCTTTCGCACGAGTGGGTACAGGCGATCGACCTGCATCACACCACCGCCCAAAATCAAGCGCTGGGGTGAGAGTACCAGAACCAAGCTGGTGAGCGCCGAAGCAATGTAGCGCGCCTCGAGATCCCAGGCTGGATGATCGGCCGGGAGGGTCTCGCCGCGACGACCCCAGCGCCGTTCTATGGCCGGGCCGGAGGCGACACCTTCCCAGCAACGCGCGCCGTGAAACGGGCAGTCCCCCGCAAAATCCAAGTCATCCGGCTCGCGCGGAACGAGCAGGTGCCCCATCTCCGGGTGCACCAAGCCGTGCGCCAGCTTGCCGCTGATCAGGGCGCCGCCGCCAATGCCTGTACCAATCGTCACGTAGACAGCGGTGTCGAGCCCCTGGGCCGCACCCCAGCGTGCCTCACCCAGCACCGCACCGTTGACATCGGTATCGAAACCAACCGGAACGCTCAGCGCGTGCTGCAGCGGACCGACGATGTCGGCGTTGGCCCAGCCGACCTTCGGCGTCGTCGTCATGTGGCCATAGCTGGGATTACCGCGATGCAGCTCGATCGGTCCAAAGCAGCCAATACCGAGGGCGTCGATCTTCGGCTGCGCGCGAAAGAAATCGATACAGCTGCCAAGCGTCTCGCCGGGAGTCGTCGTCGGAAAACGAGCCTGTGCCCTCAGGTCCTCCGGGCTGGTCCCGACGGCACACACGAACTTGGTTCCGCCTGCCTCGATCGCTCCGTACAAAGACATCTCCCAACTATTATGCCATGTCTTTCGAGCTTCCTATGCCAGAAACGGCGCAAATCCCGCTATTTTCAAGACAGCGCGAGGACTTTTCTGAGCCTGAATCAGGGAAGGAAGGGTAGTCTGAGGCCGCAGTCGGAGCCGCGGCCTAACGTAGACGCGCTCGGAGCGCAGTCAGATGCGTGATCATCGCGCGTGATTCAGAGCCGATTTCTGGGCGATTGCAGTGCTGACAGCTGACTGCCTCATCGGCTGCTGGCGGAGTACTGGCGGAGTGAGTCGATGTGAGGAGGCGCGGCGACGCTGGATGTTCCCGCGGAACCTGTAAAGACTGGTTTCGGAGGGGGGGGATGCGCCCGAGTGCGGGTTAAAGTTAAGGATTGGGGTGACGGTGGAGGTTGGGCCTGGGCGAATGGGACGTGGACGAGAATGAGGGCGAGAGCATGCATGGGGCACTAACTCGCTCGCGCTCCTTTCCTCTCAACTCCCCCCTTCATCCCCACCTCGAACTTTAACCTTAACTCACACTCGGGCTCTCCCTTTCCCGCTCGCCCTCGGGCTCACGCTCGAACTTTAACTTTAACTCGCACTCGGGCTCTCCCTCCTCCACTAACGCCGGTGGGAAGCAATGGGCGCGGGGGAGCGTAAAACCCGCGCCAAAACTTTGACGCGGCGCGCCCGCGGGCCCGCCTTCGCGCGCGTGCTAGACTTCGAGGTGGACTCGCTCTCGAGTTTCCTCAAAGCCTGGGTGGCCGGAGCGCTGCTGATCATCGGCTATGCCTGGGTGGATCTGCGTTTCAATCCTCACCTCGCGCTCGAAACCAGCTTCACCCTGACGCCCGACGTCGCGCGTCTCACGGATCTGTGGGACTGGGGCGGCCGTTTGCTGCACCACGGCGCGGTCGGCTTGTTGGTGGCGAACGCGGTCGCGCTCGGGGGCATCCTGGCGTTGGTCGTGTGCGGCGTGCTCTCGCTGGTGCGACGCTTGCACAGCCCCATGGATCAACCGCGCATCAGCATCGTACCCGCATCGGTGCCGACTAGCGTGCCGCCACCAGCGCCGTAAGCGGCCTGGGTCAGCCTTTGAGCCAGCGACCGATACGCTCGCAAGCCTCGGCAATGCGCGGCGGATCCTCGATCAGAGCGAAACGCAAGTAACCCTCACCGCCGGCGCCGAAACCAACGCCAGGCGACGCGGCCACCTGAGCGCGCTCGATCAAGCTGGTGACAGCAGCCATCGAGCCCTGCGCGCGCAGCGCGTCCGGCAATTCAGCCCACACGAACATGGTGCCGCTCGGCTCCGCGACGTTGCTCCAGCCCACCGCATGCAGGCCGTCGACCAGCGCCGCGGCGCGCGTGCGATACAGGTCTCGCATCTCGGAGGCGATGTGATCCCCGTTGGTCAACGCCCAGGCCGAAGCGTACTGCAGCGGCATGAACGTGCCGTAGTCGAGGTACGTCTTCATGTGCGAAAGAGCCGCGATCATGCGCTGGTTACCGACCATGTAGGCGACACGCCAACCGGGCATGTTGTAGCTCTTCGACATCGAGAAGACCTCGACCGCGAAGCGCTTCACTTCCTCGCCGGGCACGCCGCAGTCGAAGATGCTCGGCGCGAATCGGGTATTGAAATCGAGATCCGCGTAGGCCAGGTCGTGCAGGAACATGGCGCCCGAGCGCTGCACCACGCGCGTCAGCTCGGTCATCTCGTCGCGAGTGATCACGCGGCCGGTAGGATTTTGCGGGTAATTGGCGATGATCAGCTTCGGCTTCTGACCGCGTGCCTCGACGCGCTGGATAGCCTGCGCGACCGCGTCGGCCGGAGCCAGCCCGGCGCGCGCCGAATAGAGCTCGACCTCGGAGCCGGCGATACGCGGGCCGCCGGCGTGGATCGGGTAGCAGGGGTCGGGTGCGATGGTGACGTCGCCTGGACTGAGGACGGCAAAGCACAGATGGCTCATGCCTTCCTTGGCACCCATCGTGATCAGGACCTCGGTCTCGGGATCGAAACTCATGCTGTAGCGACGCGCGTACCACGCCGCGCAGGCTTGCCTCAGCTCGAACAAGCCGCGCCCGGGATGGTAGCGATGGTTCTTGCCGATGTCGGCCGAACGGTGAAACACCTCGAGGATCTCGGGCGATGTGGGACGGTCGGGATTGCCGAGGCCCAGATCGATCAGATCGGCGCCCGCGGCGATGACCCTGGCCTTGGCCGCGTCCGTGGTCACGAACGCATACGGGGGTAGCGCGTCAGCGCGCGGAAATGGCCAGGTAGGTTCGGGATAGGTCATCCTGAGCGGGGCCCTCCTTAACACGAGTTGAAAGTCCGAGCAGGCCGAAAGTGTTAGAGCGTGCTAGGGGTGGGCGCCGCTCATGGCACGCTACGAGATCCGCGGGGCAGTACCGAGTGACCTCACCGAGCTTCTCAGCCTGGCCCGCCACCTCAACTCGGTCAACTTGCCGGACGAGCCCGGGCATATCGCGCGCCTCTTGGAGGTGTCGGAAAAGAGCTTCTCGGCTCAGATCGACAACCCGCGGCGTCGCAAATACGTCTTTCTGATCCGCGACCGCGAGCTCGGGCAAGCCGTCGGGACATCCACGATCGTTGCGCAGCTGGGGCGGCGCGACGCGCCGTACATCTACCTCGACGTCAGCACCGAGGAGAAATATTCGAGCTCCACCGACCGACACCTCCATCACACCGTGCTGCGCATCGGCTTCTCTTACGACGGCCCGACCGAGCTCGGGGGTCTGGTCGTGCACCCGGGCCACCGCCGCGCCGATGAAAAGCTCGGCCTGCTGATTTCCTACGTGCGCTTCTTGTTCATCGCGTCGCATCGCGACCTATTCAAGGCCGAGCTACTCGCCGAGCTGATGCCGCCGCTCGAACCGGACGGCACCAGCCACCTTTGGGAGGCGTTCGGCCGACGTTTTACCGACATGAGCTACGCCGAAGCGGACCTGCGCTCGAGCGAGGACAAGAGCTTCATTCGAGATCTGTTTCCGCGCGGTGAGGTCTACGCCACGCTGCTGTCCAAGGAGGCGCAGGGCGTGATCGGTAAAGTTGGAGCCCAAACGCGCGGCGTCGAACGCATGCTGAGGCGCATCGGGTTCCGCTACGCGGAGCGCATCGATCCCTTCGACGGCGGCCCGCACTTCGTCGCGAGCTCCGACGAGGTGACGCTGATTTCCGCCACGCGCAGCGCGACCTTCGCCGGCAGCGCGCCCGACCTCTCCCAAGCGACCGGCCCGCGCTTTCTGGTCGCTCGAGAAATGAAGGAGGCGCCCTACTTCAAGGCCGTCGCCTGCCGTGTCCGCGACGATGGTGTTGGCGTCTGGTTACCGTCCGACGCCGCCGAGGTCCTGGGCGCGAGCGCCGCCGAGACGCTGCGCGTGCTGCCGCTGCCGTAGTCTCAGCGCAGCGCCGCGGATCTCACGGGATTTCAAACGCCTGCGCAGTCAGATCCGCGCCGACCAAGTTCAGGGTGAGCTTCTTGGCGGTGCCGTCTCCCGTCACGAGCAGCGCGGAGGTACCCAGCGAGACCACATCGTCGCTGCGCAGCAGGTGCTGCATCGTGACCTGCTTGGGTGGTACCTTCACCATCCCGTCGCCACCGAGCACGAGGCCATGCGTTCCACTGAACTGGTTATCGTCACCATTACCGGTCCAGCGCTCCCACAGCACCACGAACTGATCGCCGTCGATCGCGGCCAGGCGCGAGCGATCCGCCTGGGCCAACTCGGCGGTGTAGTCGGTGAGCCAGGTGAGCTTGTTGCTGACCGCCTCGCCCGACGAGGTCACGGCCAGTGTGCTGGCACCGTCGACGAAGGCCGAACCGTTCTTGTCCATGCCAGCAAAGCCGCGTGCCACGCGCACGACCGCCAAGTCACGCGTGCCGTTGAGAATTTCCGCGGTTTCGCTGCCGCGCTCGGTCGTAAACACGACCAGATAGCCCAGGTCTCCGGCAGCAATGGGCGCGATGCCGCCCAGGCGCGTGAAGGTGTTGTTGTCACCGAGCGCCCCCTTGGCCTTGAACAGGTCGTACGTTTCGGTCCCATCGCTGGCCGTGAAGCGCCCGAGCGCGATGGAACGCGGGTACGCGTCACCCAAGTGCAGCTCTATGAATCCGCTCCCGTCCCAAAACAGGCGCTGGTCGAAGGAGTGGCTGACCCACATCGTACTGTCGCGCGTGACCGTTCCGGTCGTGGCGTCCAGGTGGGTCGTGAGCGCTTTTTGATGCCGCGAGCCGACCCCGGGATCGTAGTCCGTGTTGATACCGTGAATGAGCGCGAGCTGGCCGCCCTGGTAGACCAAGCGTGAGGTCGCAGCCACCATCGGGTTGATGATCGGCTCGGAATTTGGATCGCTTGCTTCACGCGCGGCGCTCACGTCGATCTCGAGGCTCTTGCAGCCGTTGACGTCGAATTTCACCAGCTTGACGATGCCGGGGCGGTGCATGCCGTCGGCCGGGCCATTCATGCCTTCGACCTCTTGCTCCTCGTCGACGCCGGTCGCGACGTAATAGTTGCCGCTTTCGTCCCTGGCCAGGCCCATGATGTGCGCCAGCTGATCGATCTGGTAAGCGCGCGTCACTGCGTAGCCGGCCGCGCCCTTCTCGATTCGCACGACGAAGGCCTTCTTTGCATTCTTGTTCGGGTCGATCTCGTTACGCCCGACGTCGCCGGAGTGGTCCTGCCACAGCACGTCGACGTGCCCAGCGTCGGGCACTGCGACGATCTCGGGCGGCTGGCCATAATTGGTGTCGTGCTCCCAAGGCGCCGTGTCGTCGGCGCCCGAGTCGAAGGGCTGGCCCATCTGAGCGATGCTGGTGGTGGTCAGGCGCGTCACCTGCAGACCCTCGGTGGGCGCGCAGGTCGGGAAGCCGCCCGCCGAGTTGCCCGCCGTCCCGGTGGTGCCGGCTCCCGGAATGGCCGCGGCGTCCCCACTGCTGGCGCCGCCGCTACCGTTTGGTCCGCCGCTGGTTCCCCCGCCCGGGATGCTGCTGCTACCGGCCCCTGTCATCCCGACCTGAGTCGGGGCACGGTCCTCACCGCAAGAGAGGGTTATCATCAAACAGGTACCCGAAAGCCACCATGCGCCGCGCCTGAGCATGCTCTGAAGTGAGTCGGGTGGAGCTGGACGGCTCAAGTGCCGCTACCCTCAGCGAAATCTCGCGTGAGCGGACGGCAAATGTTGTGACTCGCCTCGGGGCTTCCCGCCCCCGATCGAGGGCAAACGTCGCCTAATCGGGCTGCGCAGGCTGCTGAAGCTCCGGCGCGCTGATGCGACCCGCCTGGTTGCGGCCCACGTCATCCGTCTCGACCCTGCCGTCACGCATACGCACCACGCGCGGCATGCTCTCGGCAAATGCGGAGTTGTGGGTCACGACGACGATCGTCGTGCCATGCTGGCGGTTGATCTGAAAAAACAGATCGTGAATCGCCTCACTGGTCGCGCTGTCCAGGTTGCCGGTCGGCTCATCCGCGAGGAGCAGCTTCGGATCCAACGTGAGCGCGCGTGCCACCGCCACGCGCTGTTGCTCACCGCCGGACAGCTCACCGGGCCGGTGACTCACGCGCTGCGAGAGCCCCACTTCTTCCAGCAGCGCGGCGGCGCGCTTTTCCATCTCACGTCGGCTCTTGCCCTGGATCAGACCGGGCAGCATCACGTTCTCGAGCGCGTTGAACTCGGGCAGCAAGTGGTGAAACTGGAACACGAAGCCGATGCTGCGATTGCGCACGGCGGCAAGACGCGTCGAGCTCATGGTGGTAAGCTCCTCACCTGCCAGGCGAATCCGGCCCTTGCTCGGCAAATCCAGCGTGCCGATGCAGTGAAGCAAAGTGCTCTTGCCCGCGCCGGACGCCCCGACGATGGCCAGGATCTGCCCCGAGTAGATGTTGAGGTCGATGCCCTTGAGCACGTCCAGCGTGCGCCCCATGTGCTGGAAGCTCTTGTGCAAACCCTCGACGATGACGAGCGCTTCGGCCATTTGTGAGCTCATTCGTAACGGATGCCTTCGACCGGCCGCAAGCGGCTGGCCGCGACCGCGGGATAGATGGTGGCTAGCGTGGTGATGACCAGCGCGGCCAGCGCCACGAGCAGGAAATCGACCCAGTCCGCCGAAATCGGCAGCTTGTCCACGTAGTAGACGTCGGGATCCAGGCGCAGCCCAAAGCGCTTCAGACCACCGATCGCCGCAAAGCCGGTGAGCACCCCGAAGCACGTCCCGATCGCACCGATGATCACGCCCTCGGTCATGAAGATCTTCAGGATGGAGTTGTCGCTCGCGCCGAGTGATTTGAGGATCGCAATTTCCTTGCTCTTTTCGGTCACCATCAGCAGCAGCGTGCAGATGATGCAGAAGCTCGCCACCAGGATGGCCAGCGACAGGATCACGAAGGTCGCGATCTTCTCGAGCTTGAGCGCGCTGAACAGGTTCTTGTTCAGCTCCTTCCAGTCGCGTACCCGGACGTCGTCGCGTTTCAGCTGCTTGTCGATGGCCGGCCGCACCGCGTCCACCTGTTCCGCGTCGTCGACCTTGATTTCGAGCGCCGTGACGTTCGGACCGAGATCCAGAAAGGCTTGCGCCTCGTCGAGCTTCACGTACGCCTGGCTGGCGTCGTACTCGTACATGCCGCTGTAGAAGATGGCGGCAATACGAAAGCGCCGGCTCTTGGGCATCAGCCCCATCGGCCCCAAATCGCCGATCGGCGAGACCAACGTGATCTCGTCGCCCACGTACACGTGCAGCGACTTGGCCAGCTCGCGCCCGATCACGATGCCCGCGTAGATGTCGGGAGGGCTCACCGCATCGGCCACCTCGGGATCCAGCTTGCTGGTGTAGGGCTTGAGATCCGGCCCTTTCAGGTACACCTCGCCGCCCGGACCGATGCCGATCGGCTCGCTTTCGGGCAGATCCGCTAGACGCCGGGTGTCGGTCAGGTACTGAAACTTCCCCACTTCGATGTTGGCGAGCAAGTCGATGACCGTGCCAATCGTGTCGGGGTCAACGCCGCGCAACAGCACGCCCGCGGTGTTCGAGGCGCTCGAGGCCATGGCCTCGCCACCGGCCACCGGCGTCACCGCGCGCACGCCGGGCACCAGCCGCAGGTCATCGGCCAGATCACGCCAGTGCGTGAAGCCGCCCACCTTCTTGGCTTCCAGGCGCACGTGCGCATTGTTGCCCAAAATCTTGCGCTTCAAGTCGGCGCCGAAGCCGCCCATGATCGACACCACCACGCACAGCGCCAGCGCGCTGACGGCCACCCCCAAGATGGAGAGCACCGAGATCACGGTCAAAAATCCACTCTTGGTGGCGCGCACGTGGCGCGCGCTCACGAACGCGATGAAGCCGCCGTGCTCGAGCGTGTCGAGCACGCTGGGCACGAGCAGCGCCAGCATGCCGACCACGAAAATCATCAGGCAGACCACCACGCCGACATGGACCAGTTGGTCGGTCAGCGAGAAGGCCTTCTGCTGCGGCAAAGACTTCGACCAGAAGGCGAAGACGCCAAAACCGAGCAGGTTGATCAGCGTGAAGACGATGAGCAGCGTTCGCCACAAACGCGGCCCGAGCTTGCGCGACAACCAGCGCAGCCCGAGGAACAAGCCGAAGCCCAGCAGGGCCACGCCCAGCAGCACCACGCCGATCCGGCCCCACAGGCCGAGCCAGCTCCACAGGCGCACCAGCCAATTGACGGGCCCTTCGGACTTGGTCGGCGCAAACAGCAGCATCATTCGGGTCTGAGCAGCGGGAAGCCGATCACATCGCGGATGGAGGCTTGACCCGCGATGGCCATCACCAGGCGGTCCACGCCCAGACCGAAGCCGGCAGCCGGCGGCATACCGTGCTCGAGCGCCATCACGTAGTCGTGGTCGTAGTCCATGGTCTCTTCCGCCCCGCGCTCCTTGGCCTCGAGCTGCGCGCGGAAGCGCGCCGCCTGATCCTCCGGATCATTCAGCTCACTGAAGGCATTGCACAGCTCGCGGCCATGCACGAACAGCTCGAAGCGATCCACCAGCGTGGAATCCGAATCCTTCTTGCGGGCCAGCGGCGAGACTTCGAACGGATAATCGACGATGAACACCGGGATGCTCTGCTGGTCGTCCTGGCTACGGTAATCCTCGGCCAGAAAGGGCTCGGCCAGGTACTCGTAGGCCACGAACAGCCGCTCACCGGCCAGCGTGCAGCGCGAGAGCGCGCGCCGCAGGTTGCCCCAGTCGATGCGAGCCGCACGTTCACTCCGCTGCTTGTACACATCGACTTCCGCGTCGGCACTGCTCGGCAGGCGCTTGCCGTCCGGTCCCATCACGAAGGCCAGGGTCTCCAGCTCGTCGACGATCCCCGCCTGTAGCCCCGCGCGCGTGAGCGAGCTCTCCACGGCCTGCCGCATCGGCACCCGCACGAACGGCTCCTCGAGCGTGAACGGACGCTGGCTGCGCACCGCTTCAGCCGCCTCACCGAGCCCGTGCTCCCGCAGCCGCGCGAGCACGAAGGCGTCGACGTGACGGAAGAGCGCCTCCGCCATCGGCATCAGAGTCTCGTACGTGGCGTAAGCCATGTAGAACTCGAGCATCGTGAACTCGGGGTTGTGCCGAGTGCTGATACCCTCGTTGCGGTAGCAACGGCCGATCTCGTAAACGCGCTCGAAGCCACCGACGAGCAGCCGCTTCAGGTACAGCTCCGGCGCGATGCGCAGGAAAAGGTCGAGATCCAGCGCATTGTGGTGCGTAGTGAACGGGCGCGCGGTCGCGCCACCTACCAGCGTGTGCAAGGTAGGTGTTTCCACCTCGAGAAAGTCGCGCTTGTCCAGAAAGTCACGCAACGCTTGCACCACTAATGACCGCGATCGCAGCGCGACCGCCACCTCGGGATTGCTGACCAGGTCCACGTAGCGACGCCGGTAGCGGATGTCGGTGTCGGTCAAGCCGTGCCACTTATCGGGCAGCGGCCTGAGCGCCTTGGTGATCAAGCGGATCGACGATAGCTCGATGCTGAGCTCACCGGTCTTGGTGACCATGGCGCGCCCCTTGGCCTCCACGTGGTCGGCGATGTCGATGCTTTCCAGCGCGGCAAAACCGCTGCCCAGGATGTCTTGTTTGGCGAAGAGCTGGAGCTCGCCGGTGGCGTCGCGCAAGCGGATGAAGCTGGCCTTGCCGAAGCCACGCCGCAGCATGATGCGCCCGAAGACCAGAAACGACTCTTGCTGGCCGAGCGCCTCCACCTTGTCGGGGTCGTAGCGCAGCTCTTTGGCATCGAGCAGAGCGGGGGCAAACTGGCTGCGCAGCTCGTGAACGGTGCTGCGCTTCTCGAGCCGAACGTCGTTGGCGAAGGGGTTCTGTCCGGCCTCACGCAGGCGCGCGGCTTTTTCTCGCCGCTGCTGAACGAGCGCTTCTTCCGAGCTTTCCGCCGACATGTGCCGCACGGCGTTTAGCGCGAGAAACCCGCCCCGTCTATGCCACGACAACCTGGGTTTCCGAAGCGGCGTGGCCCGCTCCGCCGTGGGACGAAGCCCGTATGCCCTGCACCTCACGGCTTTTCACGCGGCCCTGACCGCCGCCCGCCTGACCCTTTTTACAGCGGAAGCGCTACTGATCCCACGTGGAGCCCCTTTCCGCGCCGAAGCTCGCACTGCTGGGGTTGGCCCTCGCGCTCAGCGGCTGCGGCTCGAGCGGGGCACCGGGCGCGGCGGCGCAGGGTGGCGGTGGTGGCGCCGGGGCGAAAAACAGCGGCGAAAGCGGCGCCGGCATGGTGGCTGCCGGCACGGACGCCTCCCCAGTCGCAGGACAAGCGGCCGGAAGCGCGGCGTCGAGCAGCGCCGGGACAGCTGGCAGCGGCGGCGGCTCGGGTGGCGCCAAGTCGAGCCAGAGGTGCATGACACCGGTAAGAGGCACACTGACCGCGACCGCGACCGCGCTCGAGGTCGGGGGTTGGAAGAACATCACGCCAGCCTCGATGTGGGAGCTGGGCGTATGGGCCGTAATGAAGGAGGAGCCGTGAAACGACGTGGGCTGCTGCTGGTCATTCTCACCTACGGCTGCTCGACGCCGGACAACGCATTACCCGGCTCGGATCCCGCGACCAGTGGCAGCGCCGGGGCGGAGGCGAGCGGCGCAGGCCTGGCCGGCATGGTCGCGAGCGCCGGCTCGGGGGCAATGCCGGTCGGCGGCAACGCGGGCAACGGCGGCGGCACGGGAGGTAACGGCGGCACGCTCAACCCGGGCGGCAGCGGCGGTATGGGCGGCATGGTCCTCCCGGTGGGACCCACGCCCCCGGCCGAGTGGGTCAATATCACGGGCACGCTGGCCGGCATGGCGTCGGAGTGCGGGAATCTGGGCCGCGTCTCCTCTCATCCGTACCGCGACCAGCTAATCGTCGGCGTCGCCCTGAAGGGGCTGTTCGGCAGCGCCGACGGCGGCGCGACGTGGCAGCCGCTCGGCGCGGGCGGCGCCACCATCACCAATCGCATCTCCTGGCTCGCGTATGACCCGACCTCGGCCGACATCTTCTGGGAGTCCGGCATCTACAACGCGGGCGGCGTCTACAAGACCCTCGACGGCGGCGCGACCTTCACTCAGGTGGGCGATGTCACGCACTGCGATTCGGTCAGCGTCGACTTCAACGACCCGGCGCGCAAAACGCTGCTGGCCGGCAGTCACGAGCAGGCCCGCAAGCTGTTCCGCTCTACTGACGGCGGCGCGACCTGGCAAGACATCGGGCTGAAGCTGCCGGCCTCCAGCGGCTTCTGCACCACCTCGCTCATCTTGGACTCGAAGACGCTACTAGTCGGGTGCGGCGGCTGGTACGGCGGGGATCCCGGGATCTACCGCAGCACCGACGGCGGGGAATCCTTCCAGCCGGTGAGCAACGTGGGCGTGGCCGGACAACCACTCTTGGCTTCGGACGGCATCATCTACTGGGGCGGCCATCAAGCCGGCGGCCTGTACAAGAGCGCGGATCAAGGCATGAGCTTCATGGCGGTGCGCGCCCCCAACGAGGCGCGCTCGGTCGAGCCGATCGAGCTGCCTGATGGTCGCATCGTCACGGTGGGCGCGACCACGCTCATCGCTTCCGCCGATCAGGGGGGAAGCTGGGAACCGCTGCTCGATTCCCTCCCCTTCACGCCGTTCGGAGTGAGCTACTCGCCGTACCGCAACGCTTTTTACGTTTGGCAATGGGACTGCGGCATGGCGGTGATGAACGACGCCATCGCTCGCTACGGCTACGACTACCGCGAGTGACTAGCCCCAATTCGACGATTGTAACAGTTGCTTGAGGCTGGCTCCAGGCTACGGGCTCAAGCTCCCGGAGCGGAGCTCTCTCTACTTCACCCGCCGTGAAGCGCGTTAGGGCCCGCGAATGGTTAAGTCGGTCGATGATCGCGGCCGAGGCGCCCGGCTGGCGAGGCGCGACGCAGGCGCATACTGCTGGTATGTAACTGAGGAGCAACGAAGCCAGCCGGGATGGATCGGCCGCGAGGGCGAGCGACTTAGCCATTGGCGGGCCCTTAGTTGCTCGCAGCGGGTGGTGCATTGGCCGGCTGCTTGTCGGCGTGCTTGAGCAGGTAAGCTTCGATGAACGGATCGAGATCACCGTCGAGCACGTCCTGCACCGCCGCGGTCTCGTGCTCCGTGCGCAGATCTTTGACCAGCTGATAGGGCTGCAGCACGTAGCTGCGGATCTGGCTGCCGAAGGCGATCTGCCCCTTGGCCGCTTCGTGCGCGTTCTGTGCCGCCTCGCGTTTAGCGACCTCCATCTCGTACAGCTTGGCCTTGAGCATCTTCATGGCCATGGCACGGTTCTGATGCTGGCTGCGCTCGGCGCGGCACACGATGTTGAGGCCGGTCGGCAGGTGCCGGAGCCTGACCGCAGTTTCGACCTTGTTCACGTTCTGCCCGCCCTTGCCGCCGGCGCGCATGGTGGTGATCTCGATGTCCTTGTCTTCGACCATGATATCAATCTCGTCCTCGACATCCGGCGTGACCTCGACCGCGGCGAAGCTAGTCTGCCGACGCGCGTTGGCGTCGAATGGGCTGATGCGCACCAGCCGATGCACGCCGACCTCGGCGCGCAAGTAGCCGTACGCATTCTGACCCGCGACCGTGAACGAGGCGCCAGTGATGCCGGCCTCTTCGGCCGGTTCGTAGTCCACGACCTCGGTCTTGAAACCCCGGCGCTCACACCAGCGCAGGTACATCCGGAGCAGCATCTCGCCCCAATCCTTGGCGTCCACGCCGCCGGCCCCCGGGTTGATGCTGACGATGGCGTTGGCGTGATCCACCGGACCGCTGAGCATGCGGCGCAGCTCCGCTCCGCGCACCTTGACCTCGATGGGCGGCAGGCTGGCCTCGACCTCGTCGATCAGCTTTTCGTCGTTTTCGCTGGCGGCGAGCTCCAGCAGCTCCGCCGCGTCGCTGACCTCTTTGAACAGGACCTGCGACTGCTCGAGCTTCTCGGCGGCGGCGGCGCGGCGGCGCATCAGCGCCTGCGCCTTGTCCTGGTTGTTCCAAAAATCGGGCGCGCTCGACAGCTCGTCGAGCTCGTCAATCTCTCGCTTCAGCGCCGGGACGTCAAAGAGACCCCCTTAGCGCATCGACGCGCCTCTGGAGGTCGGCCAAAAGATTGCGTGCATCAGCGAGCATGGCGGGGGCCGTATTTACTCCGAGTCGGAAGGGCTCGCCATAGGGTTCGTAGCCGCCGCCGGGCTGCGCGGCGGCGCTGGCGGCTCACATTGGCCCAGCGCGGCTTCGGCAAAGCCCCAGACCGCACGCCCGAAGTGCGGCGCTTGCTCAGAGAACCAACCGGCCGTCAGCACGTCGAGCTCGGCGAGCAGCTCCAGGCCGCGGACCCGCTGCAGGGTGCGCGTTTCTTCCTCGCCGCCCTCGGCACATCCCAGCTCGTGCGCGCGAAACAGGCCCAGCACGGCGCCGAGCACGCGTTGCTCCAGCTTCAGGCGCTCCTGGCCCGCCTGAACGCGCAGCCGCTCCACCACCAGCTCTTCCCGACTGAACAGCAGCCGATCGAGGCGAAACGTGGCGCTGACCTCGAGCGTCGTGCCGGC
This sequence comes from Polyangiaceae bacterium, assembly GCA_035281385.1. Taxonomy (GTDB): domain Bacteria; phylum Myxococcota_A; class Polyangia; order Polyangiales; family Polyangiaceae; genus PMG-095. The sequence continues at coordinate 59,601 of DATEDZ010000198.1, read as the reverse complement.
GCCGTCGGCCTGGGTGACGCGGTACGGGTCGTCGCTGGTTGGTGCCCAGCGCAGCGCCTGATCGGTGCTCTGCTGCGCGCGAAGTCGCAGCTCCGGCAGAACCGCGGACAGCCGTGAACGTGCTGCCTGCGAATCCAAACGGCGCCGGTCCGCCGGCGCGCCCGCGACGGCGAGTGCCACGACTGTCGCGCGCTGCGACAGCTCGCTGAGCGCCCGCAGTTGCTCGAAGCTGATGCCGGGCTGGGGCGCGGCGCTATGCTGGCGCGCGCTCCCCTGGTCTTGGGCAGGCTCGCTGGTCGCTGGTGCCGCAGGAACCGGTGGCGCGCTCGGAGTTGCCGCAGTAGCACGGAGCGTTGGTCGAGGCGACGCCAGGCGATCCAGTGGCAGCGTAAGACTCAGCCAGGCCGCCTGTTCGGCGCGTGCCGACGCGCGCGTGGTGCGAGCATGAACCGAAACCGCGAAGCGCTCGGCCTGTGATGGCGGGGGCGACTGAGCGCGCGTCGGAAGCGCCATGAAGCCCAACACCAGCGCGCCAACCGCCATCAACCCTACCCTGGTCATGCGCCTTCATCGGCCGCTCGGCGAGCTAGTTTCGTGCTGAAAGCACAATCGGCGATCCAGGTGCGCCGCTAGGGCCGTATGTGTGTCACGCGGCCCGTTCTTTCTCGGCCCGCGGGGAGAACTTGAGCCATGTTCCATCACGACCTCACCCGTCGGCAGGTCATCGTGCGCGCTGCGGCCACCGCCGCCAGCTTGGGCCTCGCGGTTTCGATGAGCGCCGCGGCACGCCGCGCTCGCGCCGCCCAGAACCCCACGTCCGATCCAGCAGCGGACAACGAAATCCTCAACGCACTCTTGACCGCCGAATACCACGCCATCGCGACCTACACTGCAGGCGCCGGGATCATAGCGGATGATGCGGTCACGCCGCAGGCGACCCGCGACGTCGTCACGGCGGTGGCCGTACACTTCCAGGACCAGCACGAGCAGCACGCGGCGGCCTTGAAAGCGCTGATCGAAGAGAACGACGGCACGCCGGTCGAAGACTCGACGATGGCGAAGATCCCGGAGTCCTTCGACCGGCGCCGGCATGGGCATGGCGGGCGCGATCCATGTGCGCTGAGAAGCTACTTCTTCTTCGCGGCGGCCAGCTTTTCGCGAAGCTTCGACGCGTAGCCGAGCTTGTTTTCTTGGCGGACGCGGCCGATGGCGAGGGCGCCTTCAGGCACGTCTTGGGTGACGGTGGTGGCGGTGGCGATGTAGGCGTTCTTGCCGATGGTGACGGGCGCGACGAGGTGTGAGTCGCTGCCGATGAAGACGCCTTCACCGATGATGGTCTGGCGTTTGACGAAGCCGTCGTAGTTGCAGGTGATGGTGCCGGCGCCGATGTTGGCGCGCTCGCCGATATCTGCGTCGCCCAGATAGCTCAGATGATTGGCCTTGGCGCCGCGCCGCACGCGCGTTTTCTTGGTCTCGACGAAGTTGCCGAGGTGCGCGTCGGCTTCGATCACGCTCTCGGGGCGCACGTGCAAGAACGGCCCCAGCTGCGCGCCGTCACCCACGCTGCTCTGGCTGATCACGCAGTACGGCTTGATCTCCACGTGTTTGCCCACGTCCGCATCATCCAGCACCGAGCCGATATCCACACGGCTGCGCGCACCAATGCGTGTCTTGCCGCGTAGGCACACGCCAGGCCCGATCTCGGCGTCGGGCGCGACCTCCACGCCGGTGTCGATGCGCGCGTCACCGTGAATCGTGGCGCCAGCCTTGCGCAATCGGTCGCGATGCCGCGCGTAGAGCAGCTCTTCGGCGCGAGCCAGATCGGCGCGATCGTTCACGCCGATCAGCGCGTCCGCCTCGCCCTGCATGGTCTCCACCTTTGACACTTGCGCGATCAGCGCGACCACGTCGGTCAGGTAGTACTCACCCTGCGCGTTGTTGGGCGAAAGCTGCGCCACGGCCTCACGCAGCTTTTCGGTATCGGCCGCGTACATGCCGGCGTTGACCTCGCGCACGCCGCGCTCCCCGTCGCTGCGCAGATCGCGCTCTTCCCTCACCTCCCGCACCGATCCCGAGGAATCGCGTAGCACCCGCCCGTAGCCGAACGGATTTTCGAGCAGTGCCGTCAAGATGGCGAGAGCCGTGCCCTCACGCTCGATCGCACCCAGGAGCCCGCTCAGATCCTGGGCTCGAATCAGCGGTGTATCGCCGTATAGGATCAGCGTGCGTGGGTGCAGCACCGCGGCCAGGCCGAACCGCACGGCGTCGCCGGTGCCGCGCGGCGGGTCCTGCACCACCACGGCCACGCGATCCGCCCCGTACCGGCTCCGAAGCGCGTGGGCGATCTCGGGCTGGCCGCTGGTCACCACCACCACCTGAGCGGCCCCGGCGTCGAAGGCCGCCGCGACCGGGTACTCCACCAGGGACCTTCCGCACAGCAGGTGCAGCACCTTGGGGAGGTCGCTCTTCATGCGCGTGCCCTTGCCAGCGGCCAGGATGATCGCCGACAGCTTGTTGACGCTTGCCATGGCCCCTTTTCTCACGCCAGAGCGGAAGCTCCGAGAAAAAACCTCGCGCCGTCCGACACCCTTGACGCCCCGCCACGCCCCGCACCTTCCGGAGCCGACGGGCAGGACCCGCTGCTCCACATACGAGCCTCGAGCTTTGCGGTCTTGGAAGGAAAGATCACGATCGTCAGGGAAGCCGCGAGCCACGAGAAAACCGGCGGGACGGGCGCCTGCTGCGCTCGGGTACGCATGAGCCGCCGGACATTTCGAGTGGTCTGCTCGCTCACGCGACCACGTAGATACTCGCAAGAGGCCCTACTATTCCCGAGGTGAAATCGCCCAAGTCGAGACGAGCTATTGGCCAATATTGGTCGATAGGCGAGCTCGGCGCAGCGGCATTGTTCCTGGATTCTCGATTTTGGTGGCGCGGCGAAGCGGGGGTCGATACGCGCGACGGGACCAGCAAACGCGCGGAATTTTCAGCCGATCGAGCCAAAATAGTGGCCAGTATTGAGCAATATCTGGGTAGCAAGGTGGGTCCCCGGGCGTTGCGATCAACGCGCCGCGTGGGCGAATGCGCTGCGGCGGGCACGGCGACACGGCGACACGGCTGTACCGAGTGATGGCACGGAAGCCAGCTGCAAGTCGGGGCGCGACTTGGCAGCACCACCATCGAAGAGTCTCAGTTGCTCGCGGTGGTGAGCAGCTTGTCGCCGGGGACGACGGCGGTGCGTTCGGTGTAGACGACGATGCGATCGCCGGCGGCGATTTGGTCGGTGCGGCCGCGGCGGTTGACACGCTCCATCTGGCCGACGGTCATGCCGTAGCGTTTGCCGATGGCGCTCAGCGTGTCGCCTTCGCGCGCCGCGATTACCAGGCGTTTCTTGCCGTTTTGGCCTTCGAAATAGTCGCTGAACTCCGGGCTGCCCGCCACCAGGATGCGCGCGTGTGCCTCGGGGATGTGCAGCACCTTCGACAGGTCGGTGCCCTTGGCGACGAACACTTGTAGGCTCATGCCGGGTTCGAGACGCGCCTTTTCGTCGAGCGTGTTCCAATCCGAGAGCTCGCGAGCGGTCACACGAAACGCGAGCGCGACACCGGCCACCGTATCGCCCGAGACAACGCGGTAAAAGACGCGCTTGCGCTCGGGAATGTCGAAGCTGCGCATCGGCACCACGACCAGCTCCGAATCGGTAGTCGGGTCGGGCTCGGCGGTGCGATTCTGGCGTGGCACCAAGAGCACGGTACCGGCTGCCAAGACTTCACCCGGTGCGACGCGATTCTTCTCGCGCAGGTCCTTTTCGTTGGTGCCACGAGCGCGGGCGATGCGCTCGACCGTTTCCCCCGTCCTGACCACGTAGGGCTCGAGGCCATCGTCGCTCGACACCTGAGCCGGTGTCCATTTGCTGCCGCTGCCTTCAGGCACCCGGACGCGATAGCTGCCGCGGGGCGTGCCCGGGGCCGCTGGGGGCGTGCGGCCCGCCAGAAAATGCGGGTTCAGCGCCTCGATGCTGCCCGCGGTCGAGCCGACGACGCGCGCGATGTCCGAGAGGGGCACCGAGGGGCCGACCACCACCACATCGAAGCGCTCGGGCGGATCTTCGGTGATGCCGTCGAGCCCGAAGGCGCGCCGATTGTTCATCAGCACCGCGGTCGCCAGGATCTTCGGCACGTAGAGCGTGGTCTCCCACGGGATGCCCGCCTCGTAGCGCGCCAGCTCCCAGAAGCTATTGGTGTTGTACTTGCGCACCGCACGTGACAGGCCGCCGAAGCCCATGTTGTAGGCGGCCATTGCCAGATCCCAGCTGCCGTAGCGCCGGTACAGATCGCTCAGGTGGCGCACCGCGGCCTGAGTGGAGCGCTCCGGATCGAGGCGCTCGTCGACCCAGCGATCGACGGTCAGGCCGTAGCTGCGCGCGGCGTCCGGCATGAATTGCCAGAGCCCTGCCGCACCGACGGGCGAGGCGATGGTCGGATTGTGGCTGCTCTCGACCAAGCTGAGCCACACCAGATCGCTCGGTAGCCCGGCGCGACCGAGCTCCGCCTTGATCGCGGGGCCGAAACGACCGGCCTTCTTGGCCCAAATCCGCGCGATCGAGCGACCGCTCGGGGCGTCGCGATAGAAGCGCAGGTAACGCACCACGCGCTCGTCGTAGACGACCGGCAGATCCGGCTCGACCAGACCGCGCAGCCAGCTGGCCTCGCTGGGCGCCAGAGCCGGCGCCGCGTCATTGCTGCGCAAGATGCCTAACGGTAAGCCGGAAGCTTCCACCTCGGGTCCGGCCTTCGGCGGCGCCATGAAGTCGAAGCCGAGCCGGACGCCTTCGAGCGGCCTGGGGAAGAGCACGCGCTCGGCCTCTCTCAAGCGCTGCAGCTCCGGATCGCCCTTGCCGCGCTGGATGTCGTCGTCGGTCGGTCCGCCGCCGGCGATGATGCGGCGCACGGCATCGTCCGGCGTCGACCGCGGCGCGCCGGGCGGCAGCGTCGCGGCGGGCCTGGGCGGGGCGCGGCCCTTCTGGTGTGAGCCGGCCGGCGCCGGCACCGTGCCTTTCTTGGCTTCAGGGGGTGGCTCGGCGGGCTTCTCCGGCGGCGCGGGTGGTGTGACGCTACGTGAGCCGGCGCCGCGGGCCACGTCGGCAGCAGGTTTGTCGGCCTTGACCGGAGGGGTCGCGAGCTTGTCGGCCGGCTTTTCCGGAGCCGGGGTCGCCTTCTCGGCGGGCTTTTCGGGTGCGGCTTTTTCGGCGGGCTTCTCGGCCGGTTTGGCCTCCGCGGGCTTGGCCGGAGCTGCTTTCGGCGCCTCGGGCAGGGTGCCCGTTTTGCTCTGGGCAGCCGCAAACGCGGGACTCAGCAGCAGGCCGAGCCAAACCGGATAGCGCGCCGCGCGGGTCCGCATGTTCGAGGCTTAACGGACCTCGGGCCGCTGGGTCAAATACCCGGGAGGCGGCTGCGACGAAGCTCAGCGTTCATTCGAGGCGGCGCGCACCAGGGAAGGTGTGGCGCTCGGGCTGCTCGGCAGGTCGTGCTGCATGCGGCGCCGCTTCACCTCCAGGTAGGATGCCGAGAACGGGTTGGCGGGGACCAGCACGGGCACCCGCCTTTCCACCTGCACCCCCAGGGCGCGCAGGGCATCGAGCTTGAGGGGGTTGTTGGTCAAAAGCTCCACCGACTCCACGCCCAGGTTGCGCAGCATGGCGGCGGCCACGTCGTAGCTTCGAGCATCGACCGGCAGGTGGAGCAGCTCGTTCGCCTCCACCGTATCGGCGCCCTTGGCCTGCAGCGCGTAGGCACGCACCTTGTTGGCCAGGCCGATGCCGCGCCCTTCCTGACGCAGGTAGAGCAGCATGCCGATGCCGCGCCGGGCAATCTCCGCCTGCGCACGCTCCAGCTGCTCCCGGCAATCGCACTTGAGTGAGCCGAACACCTCACTGGTCAGGCACTCCGAATGAATGCGCACCGGAATGCCGCGCTGACCGCGCACGTCACCCATCACCAGCGCGCAGTGCTGGCGGCTCAGCGCCGGATGCGCGTCAGCGTCGTCCCAGTCGAATACGTGAAGATCGAACGTGCCGTAGCGGGTCGGAATGGGTGCCAGAGCTTGATGCTCGAGCCGAGCGTCACGCTCGTGGGAACCGAACGGGGACATCGCGGAAGCTCTAAACAACATGGTACCTGAGGCCTCTGGGGTCAAGATCGATACAAGTTGGCTGGTTTGTCGGCAGGGCTCGCGGCCCGCCAGCGGGCGGCTGCTCTAAAGAGTCGACCGTCGTGTAGCGGTTCCGGACTTTTGGCACAGCTTCAAAATGGCGGCTTCCAGGATCGCTTGGGGCGGGCGCTTCGAGCCACCTTTGAGCTCGAGATCGAGACGCGCGAGCAGCTCGGGCCAACGTTCGAGCTCGGCGCGCGAAAGCGCCTTAACTTGCTGACTCAGCTCGCGCGCCTTGAACGGCGGCGCACCGGCCCGCGTCGCGGCCTGCTCGGGGGCCGCACCTTCGCGCAGGGCGGACTCGAAGCGCAGCAGCTGACGCGTGGACCAGGCCAGGATTCCGAGCAGTCTCAGCCCGCGGTCCTGAGGATCGTAGACATCAGCGAGAGCCGAAAGCGCCGAGCCGGCGTCGCGCCGTCCGACCGCGCCGACCAGCTCCCAAACGCTCGCGCTGCGCAGCCGTACGATGCAGGTCGACACCGCGTCTTCGCTGATCTCGCGACCGTCGCCGACGTAGAGACACAGCCGTTCGATGGCGTCGACGACCGGCGCAAGCTCCGGGCCAGTGAGCTCGGCCAGCAGGTCCGCAACGCCGCGGCTGATCTTGCAGCCGCGTTCGGCGACGCGACGCTCGATGAAGACCGGCAGATCCACGCGCGCCAGCGGCTCGCACGCCACCAAAAAACCGTCCGACTTGGCTTGGGTGTACAGCTTGCGGCGTTTGTCGAGCGCACCGGCGAGCACCATTACCGTGCTGGGCGAAGGCGCCTTGGCATAGTCGAGCAGCTTCTCGAGCGGCTCCTTGTCCGTCGCCGTGCCCTCCTTGGCGCCGGCCTTCGGCTCCCATCGCTCGAGCCCGCGCACCAGCACGAAGCGGCGCTTGGCCATCATCGGCAAGGTGGCGGCGGCGGCCAGCACCCGATCCACGTCGGCCTCACCAGCTTGAAACGCGTCCTCGTTCAAGCCGGTAACGCCGCCCTTGCCGGCGGCGGTCTTGAGGGCCGCGACCACCTGGGTCGCCAAATACGCCTCTTCGCCCGCCACCAGGTACACTGGACGCAGCTCGCCCTTGGCAGCCTCGGCGAGCGCTTGATCCGGCGTCACTCGGCGTTTCTATCACAGCGGGATTGGTACGTCGCGCCAGGGCGTAGTAAAGCGGCGGCGTGAGCTCACAGCGTGCCTTCGGCGCACCGCTTGGACCCGGTCGAGCGACGCTCGTCGCGATCGGCAACTTCGATGGGGTACATCGGGGTCACCACGCGGTGCTGGCGCAAGCGCTGGCCGCGGCCCGCACCGAGGACGTGACGCCGCTCGTGCTGACTTTCGAGCCGCACCCGGCGGTCGTGCTGCGGCGCGGCACCATGCCCGCCCTCACCAGCTTCGAACGCAAGCTCGAGCTGCTCTGCCGACAGAGTCCTGAGCTCGGGGTGGTGGTCGAGGAATTCACACCGGCGCTCGCCAAGACCGAGCCCGCAGATTTCGTAGCGCAGCTCCTCGTACAAAAGCTCGCGGCGCGGCTGGTGCTGGTCGGCGAGGACTTTCGCTTCGGCCGCGGCCGCGCCGGTGACTTCGAGCTGCTCGAGCAGCTCGGGCAGCAGCATGGCTTCCGCGCGCTCGCGGCAACGCTCGAGCGCGATGCCCAAGGCCCGATTTCGAGCACCCGCATCCGCGGCGCGCTTTCGGACGGCGATCTGAGCGAGGTGACGCGGCTTTTGGGTCGGCCCCACGCGCTCAGCGGCGTCGTGGTGCCGGGTCAGGGGCGCGGGCGTACCATCGGAGTGCCGACTGCGAATCTCGACGCTATTGCCGAGGCGCTGCCGCCACACGGCGTTTACGCGGTGCTGGTCGACCAGAAGCACGAGGACGCGCAGGGCAGCAATCATCGCGTCCTGGGCAGCGGCGTCGCCAATTTCGGCGTGCGGCCCACGCTGGGCGCGGGGCCGAGCTTCGAGGTCCACCTGCTGGACTTCGATCGAAATCTGTACGGGCAGAGCCTGAGGATCCATTTAGTGAGCCGGCTGCGCGAGGAGCGAAAGTTCGCGGGCGTCGAGGAGCTGCGCGCGCAGATCGGACGCGACATGGAGGCCGGCCGCGCGATCGTCGCGGAATGCAAGCCAGATCCCAGCGCTCGAGGGGCGTGGTACTAATTCGGCCCCCATGGAATTCGACCCCGCCGAGCTCGATTCGCTGTCGCGAGAGGATCTGATCCTCCGTGCGCGCGCTCGCGGAGTACAGCGGCCCGAACAGATGACGCGCGTCGAGCTGCGCGACGAAATCGTGCGGCTGAGCGAGCCGGATCTCGAGCGCCAGCGCCGCACGCGCGGCTGGCTCGGTGTCGCACGCGACCTTTTGGCGAGCGTCGTGGAATCGGGTTTGAATCTGCCGGACGCCGCAGCCGCAATCCGTGGCGACGCCAAGGCCGACATCGACTGGCAGGGCCCTCCACCGGTCGCTACCGTCACGCTTGCTGAGATTTACATGGCGCAGGGCCACTACGACAAAGCCCTGCGCATGCTCGACGACGTGCTGCAGCGCGAGCCCGAGCACGCTTCCGCCCTCACTCTCCGCCAGCGGTTGATCGAAGAGCGAGAGCTGGGCCCGAGCCGCCGGCGCCGCTCGGAACCGGTGCGTGCGACTGAGACCCAGACCCAGACCGAGACCGCGGCAGAGCCCGCTCTCGCTCCCGCGCCTGAACCCGCTCCCGCGCCTGAACCCGAGCCTGCGCCCGAACCCGCTCCCGCTCCCGAACCTTTGCCCGCGCCCGCGCCCGAACTCGCTCCCGTTCCCGCTCCCGTCAGCGCTCCCGCTCTGCTCGTCTTGCGCAGCGACGATCGCGCCTTCGTCTACTGGCGTCTGCCTTCCCTCTCCGACTCCGTGCGCCTGCGCACCGTTACCGTCCGTCCCGCAACCGGCAGCGCGGCCGTCGCAGAAGAGGATCATCTCGTCACGCTTCCAATCGGTGGCTTTTGGCTCCCACGCCTTCCGCCCGGCGCCGAAGTGCGCGCCGCCCTCGGCGACGTCTCGAACGGAACCTTCTCCCCCGTCACCGTCGCGCGCGTCCTCACCAGCGACGACGACCCCGCCTTCGAGCCGCCGGGCACGCCCGCGGATCCGACGCTCGAAGCCGACGCGCGCAGCGCTGCCGGGATCTAGTGCCGCCGATCACGAACAGGCCCAGCCGGGCCGGGCGATCCATGGTCCACTTCACCCCGAACGAACTTCGCTTGCCCCAGTGCACCTGAAAATGTAGTGCCGACTCGCGAGCGCAACTATGCGAAATGACCCATGTCGACCCTCGTATTGCCGAAGTTGTGTTAGGCGCTTTCAACATCTACAACAATCACTCGAGCGGAGCGCCCGCCTACCAGGTCGGGACCAAGATGCCCTGGGCTGCCTATCCGTACATGAACTACTACGGGCCGCCGCACAACTACAGCCACCTGCTGCGTGCTGAGCGTTTCCTTCACGTCTGGCTCGAGCAAAACGGCTACGAGTACGATGTCGCCAGCGACTTCGACGTGCACCAGAACCCATCGCTGTTCAACAGCTACAAGGTCGTCGTCATCGCCGGCCACAGCGAGTACTGGTCAGCGCAGGCATACAGCGGGCTCAAGCAATACGTGGCCAATGGCGGTCGCGTCTTCGTCGCTTCCGGTAACACCATGAACGGCTCGGCATGGGTCCCGGCCACAGGCGCCTGGGACGACACGCTCGGCGGTCAGTTTCAGGCGACGCTGCAGGCGGTGCAGTGGGCGCCGAACTACGTCTCGATCTTGGGGGTCAACTCCGCGGGCCAACTGCTATACCGCTACTGGGATGGCTCCGCGTGGCAGCCAACCGCGGGCTTTTCGACCTATGCAGCAGCGATCACGGGACGGCCGACCGCGGTCGGGCTCGGGCGCAATCAGCTCTACATCTACGCGCGCGGCACCAAACGGCGTCATCGTGGCCAAGTGGTGGGATGGAGCGAATTGGGAACCGTCACCCACCACCTGGGATCCATTGGGGCCGACGGTGATGGAAAGCGATCCCTCTGCGGTCGCGTTTCAAGGACGACGCATCGGTCTCGCCGCGCTTGGGACCAACCACAGGCTCTACTACAAGGCCTGGGACGGGGTGAGCTGGAACCCGGTTAGTAGTTGGACCGACATGGGCGGGGACTTCAAGTTCGCGCCGACCCTGCTGGCTTGGGGCGGCAACAAGCTGAACGTCTTTGCGGTCAACCGCGTCGACGGCAAGATGCTGACGAGGCACTTCGACGGCACCAATTGGGATCCGACTTGGTACGATCTCGGTGGCAACCACGCGAGCAGACCCGTCGCCGTCGCGCGGCGCTCGAACGAGCTGAGCATCTTTGCGGTGGGCACCGACGGGCGCATGAAGGTCAAGTGGTTCGACGGTGTCAACTGGAGCCCTGGCCCGCTCACATGGACAGATCTTGGCGGCAGCTTCGTGGGTGAGCCTACCGCCGCGAGCTGGCGCGGCAATCACGTCAGCGTGATGGGCGTCAGCTCCGGCGGCATCGTGCAATACAAGTGGACCGATGGTTCCAACTGGTTCCCATCGCTCACCACCTTCGACAACATCACCGGTGGTCTCTCGGGCCCGCGCCCTTCGCCGACGCTCCTCAGCTGGATCGGCTCGTAGCACTGCCTAGCGCCCTAGCCTAGCCTAGGCCGTGCTCGACGTTGGCCTACTGGATGCAGATACCCAAACGGAACCGGAGCTGTGCCAAAGAAAGTCATAGCTCCTCTGCTGGAGCTGGGGCTTACGAGTGGCTATGGCTCCAGGAAGGGGCGTCGTTCAAGACGCTTGCGGAGCGGTTCGCGGCGGCGCCGGATTGGTTGCCTTCGGATTTCGTGGACTCGGCGACTGCGCTCGAAACCGGCAAGCGTGTCGTGAGCCGGTACAAGGACCGCGGAGTCGAGCGCTTCGGTGTTCGCCTTCATCGGGCGGGCGACTACCCGACCAAACTGCGCCAGGCGCGTCATCCCATTGAGCTACTCTACTACGCGGGTACGTGGGAGCTCGCGGAGCTGCCGGCTGTTTCGGTCGTGGGTACGCGCCGACCGTCGTCTGAGGGGGTACGGCGCGCTCGCAAGTTGGCCAAGCTCTTGGTGAGCAATGGCTGGACCGTGGTGTCAGGGCTCGCGGCGGGCATCGACACGGCGGCGCATCACGGCGCGCTGGAGGCCGGCGGGCAGACCATCGCGGTACTGGGGACGCCACTCTCTGAGAGCTATCCGCCCGAGAATGTCGAGCTGTAGCGGCGTCTGGCGCGTGAGCAACTCGTCATCAGCCAGGTGCCGCTGCTTCGCTATCTTGAACAGAAGAATCCCAAGGCGAATCGATTCTTTTTCCGGAGCGAAATATCACGATGTCCGCGCTGACTCGTGCCACGGTCATCGTAGAAGCGGGTAACACTAGCGGCACCCGAACCCAGGCTCGCGCTGCCCTGCAGCAAGGCGATGGGCGCAAGCTCTTCATCCTAGACAGCTGCTTCAGAATCCAGAGCTCACCTGGCCCAGGGAGTTCGAAGCTCAAGGCGCGATTCGCGTTTCGGATTTTGCGCAGATCACCGATGCCCTCGGCCATGCTGCTAACGAAGGCAGATGATCTTCTTCGCGAAGATCACTCGTACCTCTCGTAGCGATCGGTAGGTCGAGCGCTTCGTACACGCCGCCTCGAGTATGACAGGGACGGCTGCCCGTGTGGGCGCGCTAGCGCGCTAGCCCTTCGCGTACCGCGGCCGGAGCGCAAACCACGTCGCGACGCCGGTTGCGAGCGCGACGCCAATTACGAACAGGGCCCAGCCAGGGCGGGCGATGCCGCTGCCGTGGCGCCAGAGCAGCACCTCGAAGAGCTGCACGACGAGGGCGGCGATGCCGGCGGTGGCAGCGCTGTACAGCACGGTGCGGCGCAGGCGCTGCTGAGTCTCGATGGCGCGCGGTGTGCTCGGCCAGACTTCGCGGGCAATGTGCCGAATCCACAGCACGGCCGGCGTGGCCATCGTGAGCAGCGCGCCCACGAGGCTCATGGTCGCTTCGGACTGAGTCAGATCGGCGCCGCCGCGCATCAGGCGCATGCCGCTCGCCACGGTGACCAGCACGCACGCCAAGAGCCACAAGCCGCCGAGCCCCGTGAAGAAGACCAGGCCAGGCCGCGCCAGCTTCACCGCGCGCGCCGCGTCGTCCAGGCTCGCGCTCTGGACAGTGGGTGAGGTCGGGCGCAGCACGGTCTTGGCGGTCGCGGCCTCACGGCGGGTCTCCGTATGTGCGCCTGGCTCAATCTCGACTGCCGTGCTGGCCGCATCGAAGGGCGCGAGCGCGGCGTCGAGCTCCGCCATGGTCTGGAAGCGCTCAGCCGGGTTTTTGGCCATCGCGCGCTGGATCACCAGCTCTAGCGCCAGCGGCACCTCCGGATTCGCCTCGCTCGGGCGCGGCGGCTCTTGCGTGAGCACGGCCGTGAGCGTGGCCATGGGATCGAGGCCTTCGAACGGCTTCTGGCCCGTCACCGAGCGGTATAGGATCGCGCCGGCCGCGTAGATATCGGCGCGCGCGTCGACCTTGTCACCGCGCGCCTGCTCGGGAGCCATGTAGTCGGGCGTGCCCATCACGGTGCCGGTCTTGGTCAGGCCGTCCTTGTTGTCGCCGACCTTGGAGATACCGAAATCCAGCACCTTGACCTGCGTGCCATCGCCCGAAAGAAACACATTCTCCGGCTTCACGTCGCGGTGCACGATGCCCGCGGAGTGCGCCGCACCCAGCGCCGCACAGATCTGCCGCAGCACATGCGCGGCCGCCGTGACCGGCATCTTGCCGACGCGCTCGAGGTGATTGCCCATCTCCTCGCCTTGCAGCAGCTCGGCTACGATGTAGGGGCGTCCGTCGGAGCTGGAGCTCACGTCGAACACCTCCACGACGTTCGGATGCGTCAGCACGCTCGACGCCTCGGCCTCCCGCTGGAAGCGCGTCATCACCTCCGGCTGCCGCGCCAGATCTGGGTGCAGCATCTTCACCGCGAAACGCTTGCGGGGGAGGCGCTGGTGGCGTGCCTCGTAGACGCGACCCATGCCGCCCTCGCCGACCATCCGCACGACCTCGTAGGAGCCGCCGAGCACCGCACCGATCATCGGATCTTCGTCGTCGGGTGCGTCCTCGAGCGGCGTGGCGTCGTGCGGGCAGACCTTGAAGGCCGCCGGAAAGCGCCGATCACAGGCCGGGCAACGCCGCGTATTCGGCATGCCCTCGGACAAGTCGGAGAAGCTTGACTGTGAGCCACGAGCCGGAGGAATCAACGGCGCACTGCCGAGGGGAGCGCGGGGACCAACCATCAGGGCCGGTGATCGTAGCGCAACTCGGGCGGCGGTGGTGAAGGGCGGAAACGGCCAGAGAGCCGCCGCAGCGCCTGTCTGGGTTATCGGCGGGACCCCTACCTCGTTGCTCCTCGGGCCCCGGCCCCAACGCTCGCGCCTCGAGGCACACGAGTGGGAGTGCCCCTTACTACTTCCGAACGACCAGATACAAGCTCTGCCCGCGGCGGTGCACGAGCAGCAGCAAGTCGCTCGAAGCCTTGCCGTAAAGCTCCTTGAACTTGGCGAGCGTCTCGACCGGCGTGCGATTCAGCTCGAGCACCACGTCACCCGGGCGTAGGCCTGCTCGCGCTGCGGCGCTCTTGGGCGAAAGATCCGTGATCACCACACCGCGCTGCACCTCCTGGCTGAGCCCCAGCGTGCGGCGGTGCTCGGGCGTCAGCTCTTCGAGCGTGACACCGTCGAGCGCGCCGCCCGTGGTGGGCTTGGCCGGCCCACTACCGGGCAGGTTGGGACCATTTTCCACCTGCTCCTCCGGCACCTCTCCCAGCTCCACCGCGACCGACAGCGGCCTGCCGTCGCGCAGCACCTCCAGCGTCACACGCTTCTTGGCGCCGCTCGAAGCGATCAGGTTGCGGAACTGTCCGGTGGAGCTCACGTCCTTACCGTCCACTTTCACGACCACATCGCCACGCAGCAGGCCGCCCTTGGCGCCCGCGCCACCGGGGCGCACATCGGTGATGAGCACGCCGTTGCGGCTGCTGAGCTTCAGCGCGGTCGCAAGATCCTTGTCGAGCTCTTGAATCCCAACCCCCAAAAAGCCGCGCGACACGCGGCCCGACTGCTTGAGCGTCTCCATGATCGGCTGCGCCATGCTGGTCGGGATAGCCAGGCCAATGCCCTGGTAGCCGCCGGTGCGCGACAGAATGGCTGTGTTGATGCCGACCAGCTTGCCTTCGGTGTTGATCAGCGCGCCGCCCGAATTGCCCGGGTTGATGGCCGCGTCGGTTTGAATGAAGTCCTCATAGGCGGTGATGCCCAGATCCGCGCGCCCCTTGGCTGAAACGATGCCCATCGTGACGGTCTGGCCCACGCCGAGCGGGTTCCCAATCGCCAGCACCACATCACCGAGCCGCAGTCTGCTGGAATCACCGAATTCCACTGGGCGGAGGCCGGACGGTGATCCTTCGATCTTGATCACGGCCAGGTCACTCTTGGGGTCCGTACCCACCACCTTGGCGTCGAACTCCCGCTTGTCCGAGACGGTAACCTTGATTTGTTTAGCCTCGGCCACCACGTGGTTGTTGGTCAGCACGTAGCCGTCTGCCGATACGATGACGCCCGAGCCCATGCCCTGCGCCTGACGCTCGGTGGGGCCGCCGAAGAACGGGAACATCATCGGCTGTCGCTGCGAGACCGTGGTCGAGATGGTGACGACCGACGGCAAGACCCGTTCGGCCACGTCCGCAATCGACACCCCGGTCGCGCTCACTTGCGTCAGCGCAGGGTGCGCCAGCACCGCGGTCTCCGAGCGACCGGGTTCCGGTCGTACCTCGCTTTTGGACAGCCCGTTGTTTCGAGCGCAGCCGCCGGCCAACGTGAGCGCAAAAATGGGAATGAATACCGACCTCAGCTTCGTCATGGGCTCAGACCTCACCGCAGGCGCGCTTGCAGCACGCCTGCACTACTTCGAGGGCCTCAACCCGGCAAACCTTGGGTTCATTCCCGGCGCTGTCAACGCCGACGGCGGCGGATCATGGCGGCCGCCCCGGCGGCCAGGGCGAGGCCGAACAGCACGTTGCCCGAGGCATTGCCGCTCGGGCCGGCCAGGGTGCAACTGACGTCCTTGTCGCCGTCGTCGTCCACGTCGGAATCGACGTCCACATCCACGTCCGCATCGACATCGATGTCGATATCGACGTCGATCGAGATCTCGGCAGAGAGCTCGGCCACGCAGTCGCGCAAGCTCGAGGCGTTCACGAACTGGCCATCGCAGAAGATGGCGCCGCCCTCGTCGCGGCACTTGGTGTTGCAGGTCTCGACCACCGTGGTCTGACAGCTCTGGAAATTGGTGGTCGAACACTCGATCTGACAACTACTCGACGCCTTGGCCGTGCAGCTATCCTGACAGACCGGCGTGCATTTCGTTTCGCACACTTCTTCCTGATCATCCTCACGGCAATTGTCGTCGCAGCGCACGTTGCAGTTCTGCTGACAGCACGACATGCAGCGACCATGATTGTCGCTTCCTTCGCACTTGACCTGGCAGTCCTTGGCGCATTCGGAACGGCAAAGACCGCGCGAGGTTTGCATCTCGACGGCCGTGCATTCTTCGACGCACACCGGCGAGCAGGTCTCGGTGCACTCCGTCTCGGCGCTGGCCATGCAGTCGCTCTCGCATTCGGTCTGCAGTGTCGCCACGCATGCAGTCTCCACCGACGTGACCTCGCAGTTGGTCTCGCACTCCTGCTCGCGCACGAATTGGCAGCTCGCTTCTCCCGTGAGGAAGATGCCGCCGCAGCTCTCGAGTCTGGCCTCAGCCAGCGCGGGTAGCAGCAACGCAGAAAACAAGACACCTGAAGCTACGAGCGCATGTCGGCTTTGCATATTCCGGCTCCTTCGCCTGGGATGGATTTCTGGATCCAGGGCGTTGCAACGCGCGTTCCACAGCGCGTGTCGTTGCGAGAAAGCGGGAAGATTGCTGGCGTTTGCCTTGTTAAGGCAATGTCACGGCTGGCACTGCGCTCGAGACGTCCTGCCTCGTTCGAGACAAGTTAGTTAGGTGCGCGGCTTTTCAGCTGCTATGAGTGCACGCACCTTCTCGCCCAACGGTGCTACTCAAAGCTTCGCGAGAAGTTCCGCGATTTCGCCGAGCGGTAGGCTGCGCGTGGCGACGCCGGCGCGCACGGCGGCGCCGGGCATGCCGTAGACCACGGCGGATTCTTCGGATTCGGCGATGACGATGCCGCCGGCTTCGAGGATACGGCGCGCTCCTTCGACGCCGTCGTCGCCCATGCCGGTCAGGATCACCCCGACGGCGCGCCGGCCCATACCGATGGCGACACTCGTCAGCAAGCGATCGGCCGAGGGCACGTAGCGGTCACGCTCGCTCGGCGGCATTACCCTGAGCTTCATCGTGCCGCGCTGCTGCGAGACCTCGAGCTCCATGCAGTGGCGTCCCGGGCACACGAAAGCGACGCCCTCGCTCACCACATCCTGATCGGCGGCCTCGCTCACACGCAGCGCGCCGCGGCGCGAAAGCCGCTCGGCGAAAGTGCGGGTGAACTTGTCGGGCATGTGCTGAGCGATCACGATGGCATTGCGGTAGTTGCCGGGAAAGCGCGTGAAGATCTCCATCAGCGCGCTCGGGCCGCCCGTCGATGAAGCGACGGCGATCACGCTCTTGGGCGGCACCGGCGCCTTCTCGCGCTTGGGCTCGACAGGCGCCGGAGCCAGATCCGGAGCGCGACGCGGCGCCGCCGGCGTACCGAGCTTCACACTGCGCGCCAGCAGCACCTTGCTCACCAGTTGCTCGCGAATCCCACCCAGATCCGGATCGGTGAAGCGCTCTGGCTTGGCCACGAAGTCCAGGGCACCGAGCTCGAGCGCCTTGAATACGTTCTCTTTCTGGCTGTAGCTCGAAACGACCACGACCGGCGTCGGCATCTTGGTCATCAAGATGCGCAGGAACGTGAAGCCGTCCATGCGCGGCATCTCGAGATCGAGCGTGATGCAGTCGGGCTTGAGATTCGAGACCAGGCGCAGCGCTTCCTCGCCATCGGCGGCCTTGCCCACCACCTCGATCTCGGGGCTCTGGGCCAGAATCTCTCCGATGCTGCGGCGGTTGAAGACCGAGTCGTCCACCACCAGCACGCGCAGAGGCATTCCGATGGACCGCACTACAGGCCTCCCATCCGTTCCGCGCCGACCGGCTTGCGGTAGACCAGATCATCGCGCAGATGCACGAGCTCGAAGGCGGTGCTCAAGTTCAAGAGCGATTCCGAATGCCCTAGCATCAGGTACCCACCCGGGATGAGACGCTGGTACAGGTTGTCGATCACGCGCTTTCTTGAACGAACGTCGAAGTAGATCAGAACATTACGGCAGAAGATCGCGTCAACCCGACCGACCAAGTTGCCACGGCCCACGTCGAACAGGTTCATCTGCCCGAATTGACAAAGCTTTTTGATGGAGTCCACCACGTGGAAGCCGCTGTCCAGCTCGTAAAAATAGCGCGCCTTATCGCGGGCCGAAGTCGCTCGTAAGGCGCCGGCTTGGTACACGCCGCGCCGGGCGTGCGCCACGCACTGCTTCGAGAGGTCGCTGCCGATCACGCGTACGTCCCAGCCCTCGAAGCGCCCCGACTCGAGGATCAAGGCGGCCAGTGTGTACACCTCCTCACCGGTCGAGCAGCCGGCGCTCCAGACCAGGAGCCGGCGCGAGCTGGCGTTGACCTGCTGCAGGCGCGGCAGGAGCTCGCTCTGGAAAGCGCGCAGCTGATACTCCTGACGGAAGAAGTACGTCTCTTTGGTCGTCAGGCGCTCGACCGCCTCTTCGATCTCCTGCTGGTTGCGCGCGTCGAAGCGCAAGTACTTGTAGTACGCGTGGTAACTCGGCAGCCCGAGCGCTTCGAGCCGTTCGCTCAGACGCCGATCGAACAGCATCATCGCCGACTCGTCGTAGACCAGACCGGCGTGTTCGTAGATCACGTCACGTAGCAGACGAAAGTCCTCCAAGGTGAGGCGCCGAAACTGCCCCGGCACGACGCGCGAAGTCACGGCTCTCCTTGTGGCCTTCGTGGGGGGCGGCTGCGCCGTTGACCACTGTGTTCAAGGGCCCGGGTCAGCGCATCCTTGACCATGGGATCTTGCTCGACCGAAAGGCGAGCACGCAGCAGCGAGGCCGACGCGTCACTGGGCGCGCGTCCGAGCAGATCCGCGGCGAGGCGCCGCACGTCCCAGGCCGGCTGGTCCAGACAGGCCCCCAGGTGCACCAGCGCACGTGGGTCGGGCTCGGCCGCAATCGCCAACATGGCGGCCTTCACGACCTCTGGCTCGGTGTGGTGCAGGCCATCGAAGAGCAGCGATAGGCGTCGCGCATCGGCATGACGCGCCAGCGCCTCTACAGCCGTCACCGCCACGCGCGCGTCCGTCGAGCGCACGAGCGGTCCGAGCACTCCCAGCGCGCGCCCGTCCGACGACTCACCCAGCGCACGCAGCGCAGCCAGCACCAGCTCCGAATCGTGTGCCTCGGACACCACCTCGAGCAGCGCCGGCACACCGACCGAGCTGGTATCGCGGCCCTTGAGCCGGCCCAAGGTGCGCACCGCTTCGGCGCGGACCGCCGGTTCCTCATCGGCCAGCGCGAAGCGCACCGCGTCGAGCGCGTCGCCTGAGCCGAGCTCGGCCAGCGCGGCCAGCGCTGCCCGGCGCTGGGTGTGGGAAGTGCTGCTGAGCAGGCGAACCAAAAATGCGGTCAGCTCCCCCAGCTCGATCGAGCCCAGCCGCCCGCGCGCCGCGAGGGCTGCAATGACCAGCGCGGCGGCGTGCGCCAGCGACCCCTCCAAGGCGCTCAGCTGCACGAAGCTCAGCGCGCGCTGCGGGTGCCGCTGGCTGACCGCACCGAGCGCCGGCTCGATCAAGCTCACCAGTCCTTCGTCGTCCAGCAGGCGCACCAGCTCGGTCAAGCAGTCGGCGTCACCAACACGGGTCAAAGCGCCCAGCGCTGCGCGCACCACGTCGGCCGAGCTCGAGGAAAGCGCCGCCGTCAGGATGTGACGCTCCTCCGCGCCCACTGCGTCTGGAGGCAAGCGGCCGATCAGGTCCAGGCACGCGGCCGCCGTCTCCGATTCGAGCGAGCGAGCACCGCGCTGAAGTGCCGGAATGGCCAGAGGGCCCAGCTGAAACAGCGCCTGATCCGCCTCGGAGTAGCAGCGCGCATCCGACAGCCAGTCCACGGCCAGCTCAGCTCCCGCTGCCACCCCCAGCGACCCCACCACCAAGAGCGCCGCGCGCGCGCATTCGACATCACCTTCGCGATGACTGAGCCAGCGTAAGAGCGCCCCCTCGCCGGCCTCGCCGGCCTTGGTCAGCTCCTCCAGGGCGGCGCGACGCGCCGGCTCCGAAGCGACGACATAGTCGGAGAGCGCGCAGATCGAGCCAGGCTCGGTGCCCGACAGCAGGTAGGCCACGAGCGGCTCGGCCGCCTTGGGGTCGCCCGATTGCGCCGCCAAGGCCAAGGCGGCGCGGCCCAGCAGGCGATCCCTGAGCCATGGCTCGACCGTCGCAAACGGCAAACCGGCGCCGATCAAGGCCAGCGACTCGAGCGCAGCCAGGGTCTCGAGCGGCTTGTCTGGATCGAGTCGTCCCATCAGTAGATCGCGCGCTTCGTCGACGCGCGCGGCCGCAACGGCTCCGATGGCTTCCAGCGCAGCGACCCGAACGTTGGCATCCGGATCGTTGACCAGCGTCGCCAGCGCATCCAGCGCCGCCGCCTCACCGGAGCGCCCCAGAGTCTCGATTGACAGCTTCTTGCCGTCGGCGTCCAGCTTGGAGATGCGCGGCGAGAGCGTCTCGACGGCGAAGATGCCGAAGGCGCCGAGCGCCTCGACCGCCGCATTGCGCAGACCGACGTTGTCACCCGGCGCGAACACACCGGCCAGCGCAGCGAGCAGCTCCGGTTCCGGACCGAGATCGGCGGTCAAGCCGATGGCCTCCTTGCGCACGCGCCAATCCTCGTCCCCCAGCGCCATCAGCAGCAGTTGCACGCGCTGCGAGGCAGGTAACTCGGCGATGCGAACAACAGCGCGCCGGCGCTCTTCCGGATCGGAGGCCGACATCGCGCTCGTTACGTCATCACGCTGACTCACCTGCGCGCCTCGCTCGTCCCCAAAAGTTGGCCGGGAGAAATTGGACTCGTCAGCACGTCGAGCTCGCCCACGTCGAGCACGAAAGTCAGCCCCTCGTTCCTGCTCACCACGCCGGCGATACCGCGCAGGTCGTCGCCGCTGCCCAGCGCGGGTGCTGGCTTCAGGTCAGCGCCGGCAGTCCCGAACACCTCGGTGACGCGATCCACGCACAGCGCCACGCCGCGGCCGGTGACGTCAATCAAGATCCATTTACCGCGACGAGGGTCCGAAAGCGCGGGCAACCCGAAGCGCACGCGCAGCTCCACGACCGGTACGATCTCGCCGCGGTGATCAGCCACCCCGGCGATGCTGGGCGGGGCGTGCGGTAGCTCGGTGATCGGCAGAGGGTTCACGATCTCGCGTACGTTGTCGATCGGCACGGCGTACGAGACGTCACCAACGACGAAGCCCACCAGGCTCTTCTGCGGATCGGTGCGCTCGGGACGGTAACTCATGGCAAAATGGGTTCTACCTAGGCAAGATTGAACGCAGATCGAGCAGAACCACGAAGCTTCCGGGCGGACGCGCTACCCCGACCACGTGCTCGGCTGCGTCGCTGCCGAGCGTGCTGGCCGCCGGCTCGATCTCGGAAGCCTGCAGGCGTACGACCTGCCTTACCTCGTCCACGAGCAGGCCCAGGGTTTCACCGGCCTGCGAGGTGGTGAGCAGGATGCGCGAACGCCGATTCGTCGGCGTCTCGGTGAGGCGCAGCTTGCGGCGCAGGCACAAGACGGTCACCAGCAGACCGCGCACGCTGCACACGCCCAGCACCTCACGACTGCAGCGCGGCACCGGCGTGATCGGCGGCGGGCCCAAAATCTCCTTGATGGCCGTGAGCTCGATGCCGAACAATTCACTGCCGACCACGAACATCAAGAACTCGCGCAGCGGAGCGCTCTCACCGCCGCGGCGCGACAACCGGGCCACCGGGGCACGCGTCAGATCAGGCATGCAGGATGCTCAACCGCTCGCGCGGTCCCTCTCCACCCGACAGCACTTCCTCGATCACCGCGCCCGAGTCGAGCACCAGACCGACGCGCTGGTCGCCCAGCTCGGTCGCGCCTGCGAAGCCACGCACCCGTGACAGCGACGCGCCAAGTGGTTTGATCACGATGTCTTCCTGGCCGAACAGGTGATCGACCACCAGGCCCAAGCGCCGGTTGCCGAGCGCCGCCACGACCACGAAGCGTCGGCGCCGGTCCTCATTCGGTTCGGTCAAGCCGAGCAGGCGGCCCAAATCACAGATCGGCAGGGAGTTGCCGCGCACCGTCATCACTTCGCGGTTTTCTACGCGCCGCACCTGCGCAGGATCGAAGGACAGTGCCTCGGACACGGTGGATAGTGGAATCGCAAATACCTGATCGTGTACTCGAACGAGCAAGGCGCTCACGATGGCCAGCGTGATCGGCAGTGTGATGGCCATCTTGGTGCCGATGCCAGTCTCACTGTGCACGTCGATCACGCCACCCAACTTGCTGATGTTGGTCTTGACGATGTCCATGCCGACACCGCGACCCGAAAGGTCGTCGACCCGTTCACGCGTCGATAGCCCCGGCACGAAGATCAGCGCCAGGATCTCGTCGCGCACCAGCTCCGTGGCCTCGTGCGGCGTGAGCTTGCCCGACTCGACCGCTTTCTCGACCAACGCCACCTCATCGATACCGCGGCCGTCGTCCTCGACCTCGAGCATCACGTGGTTGCCCTTTTGGAACGCATTCAGCGCGATGGTGCCGGCCAGCGGTTTACCAACCTCGGCGCGCCGCTCGGCTGATTCGATGCCGTGGTCGATGGCGTTTCTAATCATGTGCATCAGCGGATCGCTGAGCTCCTCGACGATCAGCTTGTCGATCTCGGTTTCTGCTCCGGTGATCACCAGCCGAATTTCCTTGCCCAGGTCACGGCTGATCTGGCGCACCACGCGCGCCAGGCGATCGAAGACCTGGCCGAGCGGCACCATGCGCACTTCCAAGATACCGTCCTGCATTTCGCCCAGGCGGCGGTCGAAGTTACGATGCAGCCGCATCAGCTCGGTAGCCAGCTGGCGCGAGCCCTCACCGCGCAAGCGCTCGGCCACACGCGACAGCGCGCTTCTCACGATCGAAAGCTCGCCGACGATGTTCATCAGGTTGTCGAGCTTGCGAATATCGACGCGCACGGTCTGGGTCAGCGAGCGCAAGGAAGGGCCGGACTCCAGCGCGCCGCCATCTGCCATGCGTTCCAGCGCTGCCTCTGCCTTGGGCGTGGGCAGGCCGCCAGCCACGCTACCTCGCGGCGGCGGCACGCTGGGCGAGATCGAGCGGCGCCGGCGCGGGATCTCCTCGATCACCACGTTGTCGGCGCCCATCGAGCCGATCAGCGTCGCCAGGTCATCGCGTGAGGCCAGTAGCAAGTCCAGCTCGATGGCGTCGGCGCCCGTCGCTTCGCCGGTCGGCAGGTAGGTGATGATCTCGCCGTGCCGCTTGGCGCGCTCTTTCATCTCGTCGAGCGCCTTGTCGATGGTCGACAAGTCGAACTGCACACGCAACCGATACAGCTTCAGGCTCTGCTCGATATTGGCGCGTAGCCGATGCTCTTCGTACTCGGTAAGCACCGCCAGCATGCCCGGGTCCAGCTCGTAGTCGCCGACCGGGCTCGAGCCGCGCTCCACGCTGGCGCCCAACCGATCCAGCCGCCGGAACAGCTCGTCGACGCTGGGCAGATCCTCGTCCTTGCCCTCTTTTTCGATCTGTAGGATGCGGCCGTAGGCGTCGACGGTCGCGAACAGCACGTCCAGCACCTCGGGCCGCATTTCCATGCGACCCAGGCGCAAGTCGTCGAGCAGATCCTCGAGCCTGTGCGAGAAAGCGCCGAGCCGGATCGCGCCGAACAATCCCGCCAGGCCCTTGAGCGTGTGCACGGCGCGGAAGGCTTCGTTGATCAGCGAAGGATCTTCCTTGCCGGCCTTCTGAGCTGCGTCCAGCGCCAGCAAGTTGCGGCTGAGGGTCTCGATGATCTCCTGAGCTTCGGAGAAAAACTCTTCGCGCGCCTTGTCGGTTATCTCAGGCATGCGCCCCCGATGCCGACGCCGCCCCCATGTGCTGCAGCACCTGCTCTACCATGGTCTCGGCGGTGAACGGCTTGATCAGGTAGCCGCTCGCCCCCAGTGCCATCCCCCGCTCCCGGTCACGATCGGAAGAGGCGGTCGAGATGATCAGGATCGGCGTTTCGCGATGCGCCTCACTCTTCCTGATGAACGAGATGACCTCCAAACCGTTGATGTCCGGCATGTTGATGTCGGTGATGACCAAGTCCCAGGTGCCGCGCGGTAGCAGACGCAGTGCGTCGAAGCCACTGGCTGCTTCTGCTATCTCGAGCTCACCCAGCGCGCTCGCGGACGTCAGAGCGGCGCGGACGAACGCGCGCATGCTGACGGAGTCTTCGACGAGCAGCACCCGGCGCATGGAGGGTCAGCATACCACCCCTTGCATGTCCTCAACGTATTTGTGGCAGGGTACGAAGGCGGTGCTTCCCACGGCCATTATCGGCGTCTGTCTCGTAGCGCTGGGGCCCCAACCCCAGCTTCCTGGGGAATGATTCCATCAACCGCAACCATAGGGGCCGGCTCCTCCGGCCTTTCTATCTCGTGGGCCTGTGGGTCCCGGTTTCGTTCTCTTGCTCGGGCCCCAACCCCAACGGCCCCGCCTCCGTTCAACTGATGCTTCCTACTGCGATCATTGGGGCTGGCTGCTCCGGCCTTTCTATCTCGTGGGCCTGTGGGTCCCGGTTTCCTTCTAATGTTGGGGCCCCAACCCCAACGGCCCCGCCTCCGTTCAACTGATGCTTCCTACTGCGATCATAGGGGCTGGCTGCTCCGGCCTTACCGTCCTGAAAGCCCTCAAAGAAGCGGGGCTTCCGGTGGTGTGCTTCGAGCGGGGATCGAAGGTGGGCGGCAATTGGGTCTTCGGTAACGACAACCAGCAGAGTCGCATCTACCGCTCGCTCCGCATCAACACGTCGCGAGACCGCATGCAGTTCTCCGACTTCCCGATGCCGGCAGACTACCCCGATTACGCCGATCATGAGCAGGTCGCGCGCTACTTCGAGGGCTACGCTGAGGCATTCCGTCTCAGGCCCAGCATCCGCTTTCGGTCCACGGTGACGAGCGTCACACCAACCTCCGTCGGAGGTTCCGGCTACCTCGTGACGACGGCCGACGGGACGACCGGAACCTACGGTGCGGTGATCGTCGCCAACGGCCACCACTGGGATCCCGCCTATCCCGAGCCGATGATCCCGGGAACGCTCGCTGGACCCGTGCTGCATTCCCACGACTACGTCAGCCCGGACGAGCCGTGGTCACTGCGCGGCAGGAGCGTCGTGGTGGTTGGCATTGGCAACAGCGCCGTCGACATCGCCAGCGAGCTGGCCTTGGCGGGCTCGGAGGTCACGCTCTCGGTGCGACGCGGGGCCTGGGTGCTACCCAAGTACGTGTTTGGTAGACCCATCGATCAACTGGCACCCGGCATCATTCCGAGTCGCTTCTCGGACTCGCTCAAGACCAGCATCACCGAGCTCTGGTACCGGCTCGAGGTGGGTGAGCCCGGCGCCCATGGTCTGCCGCTGCCGGACCACCGGCTAGGACATGCACATCCGACGCTCTCCGACGAGCTGCTACCGCTGCTGCGCGGCGGCAAGATCCGCGTGCGCCCGGCGCTCGAGGCCCTGCAAGGCGAGCGCGTGCGCTTCCGGGACGGCAGCCAGCAGCGTATCGATGCGTTGGTTTTCTGCACCGGTTACCGCGTCACGTTTCCTTTTTTCGACCCGAGCTTCGTGTCAGCGCCGGACAACGAGCTGCCGCTCTACTTGCGCTGCTTCCACCTCCAGCATCGTAGCCTGATGTTCGCGGGACTTTGCCAGCCGCTCGGGGCGATCATGCCGCTGGTGGAGGCGCAAGGCCGCCTGTTCGCGCGCTATCTCAGCGGCGACTATGAGCTGCCAGATACAGACGAGATGCGGCGCCGCACCGACCGCGAGCGTGAGCACGTCCGGCGGCGCTTCGTAGCGACGCGTCGCCACACCATGCAAGTGGACTTCGATCGCTACCTGGCCGACATCGAGCGCGAGCTGCGCGCCGGCTACCGCCGCACCGGCCAGCGTAGCGGCGCCCACCTTGGCCGGCCAAAGTGACCAAGCGCTGCCACGGGAGCTTCTGCAAGCAAGCTGCGGCTGGGCAGCCCCCCCCTAGAGGCGCGCGTCACCAGCTGCTGCACACACTCGACGCTCCGCCCTGCCCAGTAGCGACAGCATCATGCTTCGATCGAACCCCACTCGACGTTTGCACGCTGTCTCAGGCGAACTCAGGCGAAACGAGCCGAGTGGTCAACCAGAGCAACGGCGAGTTGCCTTATTGGTCCATCGAGATTCTATCTAAGGGATGCAGTACAGACCGCCGTTCGAACCCTGCTTGCAATGGTTCGTGGGGCAGTCCTGATTGCCGTCGCAGCTCTGCGCACAGAAAAAGACGTTGAGCGTTTGACAGAACATGGCGTCAGAGCCGGTTTCGCTCCGGCACTGGTCGTGCGACGAGCAGCGCTTCGTGCAGAGCCCGGCAATGTCCCCCTTGTCTGCGCAGGTCAAACCCTCCTCGCAGTCCGACGAGTCTTCGCACGCTTCCATGAGTTTGGCTTCCCCACCGCAAGCAAGGGTCACAAAAGACAGCCAGAGGACCACGAGGATTCGTAGCCGAGCCATGAATACTTGGCTAGCACTCTGACCGGCGGTCAGCAACTGATCCAATTTCGTCCGTGCGCCGGTGATCCATTGATCCAGCCGGCCAGCGGTCAGGTGGATCCTCGTCCTTCCGTTCTTGGTTGCGGATGCAACTCGCGGATGACCTGTTCGACGCGGCTTTTCCGTTGTCCCGCGAGCTTGTGGAAAAACGGTCCGATGTCTTTGCTTAGCTGCCCGGACAGCGCTTTGCGCCGATACTTCGGGATGAAAACGACGTGATGCTTCCTGACAACTCTCGCTAGCCCCGGCGTTTCCGAACGGCTTCGGCCAGCGCTTCGAGCAGCGGCACGGTGCTTTCCCAGGCGAGGCAGCCATCGGTGACGCTTTGGCCGAAGGTCATTTGTGAACGGTCCGTGATTTCTTGGCGACCGGCGACCAGGAAGCTCTCGATCATGACGCCGAAGATGAAGCGGTTGCCGGCGGCGACCTGGCCTGCGATGGCCGCGCCGACCTCGGGTTGGCGCGCGGGATCCTTACCGCTGTTGGCGTGGCTGGTGTCGATCATCAGCCGCGCGGGGAGCTTGTTTTTCTCCAGCAACGTGACCGCAGCTGCCACCGCCTCCTCACCATAGTTGGGGCCATTGGAGCCGCCGCGCAGGATGACGTGACAGTGGGGATTGCCCTTGGTGGCGACGATGGCCGCAAGCCCTTGCTTGGTCACCGAAAGGAAGTGATGCGGCTGCGCTGCGGAGCGGACCGCGTCGGCGGCGATCTGCACGGTGCCGGCGGTGCCGTTCTTGAAGCCGACCGGCATGGACAACCCGGACGCCAGCTCGCGGTGCACCTGGCTCTCGGTGGTGCGGGCGCCGATGGCTCCCCAGCTGACCAGGTCGGCCATGAACTGCGGCGTGATCGGATCCAAAAACTCGAGCGCCGTCGGTAGCTCCAGCTCTACCACGTCGCGCAAGAAGGTGCGCGCCACGCGCAGCCCCTGATTGATGGCGAAGCTGCCGTCGAGCTTGGGATCATTGATGAGCCCTTTCCAGCCGACGGTGGTGCGCGGCTTCTCGAAATAGGTGCGCATCACGATCTTGAGGTCGGCCGCGAGCCTCGGCTCGACCGCTTTCAGGCGCCGCGCGTACTCGAGCCCCGCGTCAGGATCGTGAATCGAACAAGGCCCGACGATCACGACCAAGCGATCGTCCTTGCCATCGATGATGTCCGCCACCTCGCTGCGCGAAGCGGCCACCGCCCGCGATGCCGCCTCGCCGAGCGGGATCTCGTCCATCAGGATCGCCGGCGGCAGGAGCGGCTTGAGGGTGTCGATGCGGACGTCGTCGGTCAAAACGGCCATGCGGCGCCGTTCGTAGTACGGCCAAAGCAGAACGCAAATTCACGGCCGACTTGCGGCCCTGTCCCTGGCCATGACCAGTATTTGGTTCGGTGGACCACCCCGAGCCTGCCTTCCGTCCCGAGCCCAGCCGACCCGAGCTCCGGCGCCGCTTCACGCGCGGCCGGATAAGCCCGCGCGGCGTGGTCTGGTTCGGGGTGGTTTCGTTCTGGGGCCACCTGCGCCACTTCGTGGCCGCCGCCATCGCAACCGAAGACATCGACTCGCGCGATTGGATGACGCCCGATCCGCCGGGCGAGCTCACCGCCCGCGTCGCGCGCGTGCTGGGAGGTGATGAAGGAGCTGGCAGCGTGGTGCAGGCGATGGGGCGCGATCTGTGGATCGACTACGTCTCGGATACCGGTGACGACGTGTCGGTCAGCCGCGCGGTGGCGCGTCTCGTCGTAGAGCGCTACGAGCTCCCCGATCCGGATCGCGAAGGCGCGTACCTGGTCGCGCCGCGCGGTGAGATCCTGCTGTTCGGCGGCGACACCGCCTACCCGGTAGCGACCGCGCAGGAGATCACCAATCGCGTGCTCGTACCGTTCAACGAGGCCCTGTACGCACAGACCGGACCACAGCGCGTGCTGCTCGGCATCCCCGGCAACCACGACTGGTACGACGGCCTCGACGGTTTTGGCCGCATGTTTCGCCGGCGCTTCGAGGACGAGGAGGATCCGCGGCCGAGCATGTTCGGCGTCTCACGGCCGATGCTCGAGTACTACGCCGAATGGGCGCGCGAGTTCGTGCTCGGCGGCAAGGTGGAAAAGCCCAAGGCGCTGGTGCTGTCGGGTTACGTGCCGGTCCAGAATGCCAGCTATTTCATCTTGCCGCTCTCGCCGACCATTCATCTCTATGGGCTCGACCGGCAGCTCAAGAGCATCGACTCGCGCCAGAAGCATTTCTTCCTGGAATGGGCGCGCGAGCACCCGGACGCCTGCCCCTGGGTGCTGCTGCCCGATCCGCTGTTTCGCTTCGGCGCCGCGAGCCGAACCGGCACCGACATGATCCAGTCGCTCGGCTTCGATTTTCATGCTCGCCGGCATTTCTTGCTTTCGGGCGACGTGCATCACTACGAGCGCAGCGCAAGCGACGGCGCGCTGCACGTGATTGCCGGCGGCGGCGGCGCCTTCCTGCATCCAGCGCCGGTCGTCGGGGGACGGCGCAAGGCAGATCGGCGCTGGCCGAGCGCGGCTGAGTCTCGCGCGCTGCTGGGTGGCGTACCGTGGAAAATCGCGCGCGGTCGTTCCGGCTTCTTACCGCATCTGATCTTCCTGGCGCTGTTCGCACCGGCGATGTCGCTGGGCATCAAAGCTTATGATCGAACCGGGCTCATCATCGCGGCGCCCGTCGTTGTCACGCTGCTGGTGACCATCATCTACGCGTTGATCGGCGGCGTGCGGCGCCGCTGGCGCAAGGTGCTGCCGCTGGCGCTCGCGGGTGGCGCCGCGACGGCCGCGCTTCCCATCCTCGGGTCCTCGTTGGTCAAGCACGCTTTGCTCTGGCTCTACTTCGAACCGACGGCGTACCTCGTCGCGGGTCTGACCCTGGTGCTCACGGTGTTTCTGGCCAGCTACGTGTTCGGCTTCTACCTGGCCCTGCTCACGCGCCGGGGCATCGAGCACACGCAGGCGTTCACCGCGCTCGACCATCCCGGCTACAAGCACTTCTTGCGATTGCGGGTGCGCCACGACGGCAAGGGCATCGACGGCTACTGCATCGGCCTGACCGACCCACTCGCCCCGGACGCCAAGCCGGAGCTCGTGGACGTGTTCACTTGGCGGCCTGGCGCCTGAACGCAGGTGGATGGTTCCCGACATGCAGGGAAGGGGCAAGCCGGCCAAGGCGTAGGACGGAGGCGGGTCAGAATGAGGATGCTGCT
The DNA here is from genome assembly GCA_035281385.1 of Polyangiaceae bacterium. Classification (GTDB taxonomy): domain Bacteria; phylum Myxococcota_A; class Polyangia; order Polyangiales; family Polyangiaceae; genus PMG-095. Next base: position 30,191 of record DATEDZ010000198.1, on the reverse strand, counting down.
CGGTCGTCGTGAAATGCTGGCGCTCTCTGCGCTTAGGGCTTCTTTCGAGAGGCTTTTTCGAGCCACTTCACATCGAGGAGGTCCTGCTCGCGCCCCGCGGCGCGCTTGTTGACCAGGAGATGTTCTCGTGAGAGGACCGCAGCTTCCTGATCGGCAAAACGCGCGGAGACTCGCTGCGTCCAGGCGTCGAGAAACTCGACGCCGTCAATCGCGGTAATGACATCGATTCGAATCGGCTCGACACCGATCTGGAAGATGAGGCCGGGCCTCGAGAGGTCATCAACGGTGAGATCCTGGAGCGGCGCACCGAAATCGGCGAGCGCTGCGAGTACACGCTCAGCGTTCACCGGATCGGGTCGCACCCAGACATCTAAGTCCTTGGTTGCGCGCACAAAGCCATGCGCAGCGAGCGCGTGCGCCCCCACGATCAGGAAGTCAACGCCACGCGCGTTGAACGCGGCTAACAGATCTCTGAAGTCGGGGTTCATCTTTGGGATCCCGGTTCCAGGCGAGACATTGGCGGGTTAGCTCCCAAACAGCCGCGATGCGATCGTTGATAGAGGAGCCGGCCCAATCATCGTCGGGCACGCTCGCTCCTGGTCGGATGACCCGACTCGAAACTGCTCTGCGAACTGTGCTGTCGGCCACGTAAGGTGAGGGTAGCACGACCAGGAACCGGGTCGGGGTCCGGTATCCGGGTCCGGGTCCGGGTCCGGGTCCGGTATCCGGTATCCCGTATCCGGGTCCGGGTCCGGTATCCGGGTCCGGTCTCACCCGCGAACGCCGCTCATGCTGGTGCGGAGGAAGGAGACGAGGCGGCCGGTGGATTCGAATTCGAAGAGGCCGCGCGCGATGGCGTCGAGCTGGCGATGGCTGGGGTAATAGAATGGCTTGGGGAAGCTGCGCAGGGGGCCGCGCAAGACGACCTTCTGAATGTGCTCGAGCATCAGGGCGTTGTGGACGAAGCCGATGCCGCTTTGTGCGTCCGCCAGGCTGGAGCTCGGGTGGCCCCCCCAGGGGGGCGTGCCGGTGCCGTAGCCGATGGCGGGCCAGTAGTTGACCGCGACGGTGCCGTAGCGGAGTTGATCGATGGCGCGCTCCAGTGCTACCTCCACGGTCGGCTCACCTTCGAGCGCGCTGGGGACGAACAGCATCGCGTTGAGGGTGCCCCACACCTTGTCGTTCAAGAACGGCACCAGGCGGCCCAGAAAGCCCTCGGCATCGTTTTCATCGATCTCGACCACGCTCAGCAGCGGGCAAAATGGCTCGAGCTGAAACGAAGGCGCGTCCGAGTCCGGGTTGAGACCTGTGAGCAGCGTCCACGGCAGCTGCCCCTCGGCCGCCGCCGGGGCCCAGACGTCTACGGCGCCGGCGGTAAGCTCTCCGTAACGCGACAGAGCGCCCGGGTAGTAAGCCCTGCGCGGCGGCTCTGCTTCGAACAGCCGCCCGAGGCGCGACGTGATCGGCTCGGCCAGATGCTTAGGCACGACCAGCAGTTTGACCGCGTTGCAGTTGAACGACGCGTTGTTGAACAGCATGCCCGCAATGCTCTCGGCGACGTCGTCGAGCTCTCGCTCGCTGTAGTGACCAGGCACGACGGCCACGGGACTGATGTTACCGAGCTCACTCGTGATGCTCTTGCCGAGCAGCGGCCGACCCTGGCGCTGGCGCTCGGCGCGCTCGGGGCCGGGCGGTCCCCACACGATGGCGTCGTGGGTCTCGATCGATCCGGTCATGTGCACGTGATCGACGTGCGGGCTGCCGAGCAAGACTTTGCCCGTCTCGGCACCGCCGTACACGATAGCTAGCCCGCCGAGCTCGGCGACCGGCGCGAAGACATGCTCGAACAACGGCCCCAGGTAGGCATTGACCGGGCTCATTTTCAGCAGGCACGCCCGCCCTAGCACGAAGCATTGGTGCAAGAGATCCAGCGCCGGAATGCTGGCTACGTTGCCGCCGCCGAGCACCGCCGCCACGGCGCCCTCGGCTGCGCCAGCACCGCGGTAGAAGCCGGCCTGTGCGGAGCGCACGTCGGCCGCATCGACGCTGGTCGCGAGCCGCGCGTCGATGCGGTACGGCATGAACAGCACTCGGTCGGCGAAGCTGTGCGGCATGACGCGCACCGAAACTTCACCGCTGGCCAGGCGCACGACGTGGTCGTCGGGGATGTACGGCGCGCCGCGCTCCCGGATCTGCTCGAGCGACTCGAGCAGCAGCCGAACGTAGCGCTGTATGATCACCGAGCCCGCCAAGAGCTCCTCCGCGAAACCGATCGCGTGCCGCTCGATGCCCTTCGCCTCACAGCCGAGCCGCGCCAGCTCGGGCCCACGAGCATGTAGCCGCGCCCGCACCAGGTGCAGCGCCTCGACTTTGCGCGACACCGGCGCCCGCGCAAACGCTTGCGCCGACTCGGCCAAACGCAGCGCCGCGCGCTCCACGCCCGCCGGCTCGGTGACACGCGGCGAGCTAGCCTCGAGCTTGGCGGTCGGGACCCGCGAGGCAAGAGCCGGGGGCGGAGACCAAAGCTCTGTAGTCGAAGGTACGCGGGCCGTGGTCACGCTCCAATTTTACGCGGTTTTGAGCCGGCGTGCTGCGCTCACCTTCCACCGGCCGCGGCCCCGGGCTACCCTCGAAAGGCTATGGCGGAAGGCCCGAGAGCGCCCCGGCGCCGCGCCGCACCTGGCGCCCCCATGGGAGAAACCATCCCCCCGGAGTCGAAGAGCCAGCCCGCCTCGGAGCGCGACGAAGACGACCCGCACGAGTCGGTGACGATCGCGCCACCCGCGCCGAGCTTCGACGAGATCTTGCGGCGGTCGACCCCGGTGCCCTCGCTCTCGCAGCGCAGTGACCTGCGCGTCCGCGCAGCGCTCGACGCGGGTAACCGCGCCGGGCTCAGTCTCTCCGAGCTGTCCAAGATGGCCGCCGAGCTGTCGGGCGGGGTGATCGGCGCCAAGCGCGCCAACGAGCAACTGGTGGAAGAGCTGGCAACGTTGCGAGCCATGCTCGGTGCGGCCAACGAGCAACAAGTGACTCTGAAGCACCGCCTGGCGCAGCTCGAGCAAGAGCTCTCCGCGGCCCACCAGCAGGCCGAACGCGAGCGCCAGTTTCTCACCGATCAGCACGACGACTTCCTGGCCGCGCTACTGGACGAACACGAAGAAGCCCTGCGCGCGGCGCATGAAGGCGAAAGCGACACCCGGCGCATGGACGCCAACGTGTCCGACCTGGCGCAGAAGTTGGTGCAAACCGAAGCCGCTCGCATGAAGCTCGAGGCTGAATGCCGGCGCGCCCATGCAGCGCTCACGGAGGCTCAGTTGCAGCGCGACGAGGCGCAATCGCGCGCACAGGCCCACGAGCGCGAGCGCGATGAGCTGCGCGCCGAGACCTCGATGCTGCGCGCTCGCTTGGGAGCGACGCGCAGCAGCAGCAGCGCCACGCCGCCGGTGGTCGCCAGCCGCCCGCCCTCCTTTCGGCCCCCTGGAGCGCTGGAGCTCGACGCCGGCGAGCTCGATTCGACTCTGCATTCAGGCCGACCAGTGCCGCCGCGCCCCTACACGCCGCGACCGGTCAGCGTGCCGCCGTCCCCGACCTCCGACACCCCGGAGGCTTTCCCGCGCCGCAGCACCCGACCCGGAGTCGGCGGCCCCAAGCCCTCCGAGCCGCCGCCCCCGCCAGACTTCGGTCCGCCGTTGGGTTGGATGCCACCGCCGCCGCCGCCCGAGCCCGCGGCGGCGCCGGTGGCCAGTACCGCGCCACGGCCACCGGTGATGTCGGCGGCCAGCATCCCACCGAGCCAAGTGCCCAAACACCCCGTGCTCAAGCAAAAACCGGATCACACGTCTCGACCGCTGATCAGCTATTCGCTAGGGGAGGACGGCGTGGCCAGCGAGACGCTCGAGGGCGCGCGCGTCTCCTCCAAGCCTCCTCGAAAGTAAGTGCCTCGTCCGTTGCTCCTCCGCGCGGTGCTGGCCGCAGCGGCGGCGCTGGCATCAACCTACTTCAGCAAGCTGGGGTTGTTCGCGCTAGTCGGGACGTTCATTGCCTGGGCCTCGCTGCCGCACGGTAAGGCAAGCGAGCTCAAGCGTGAACGACGTCTGCTGGTGCTGGCAGCGGTCGCTTCCAGCATCGGCTTCGTGCGCTTCCTCGTGCTCGAAGCCATGCCCGGCATCGTGGCGGGAGGCAATCGCGCGACCGAGGCGCGCGCCATCTCGCGGCTGCGCGAGATCTCGTTCGCCGAGGACGGAGCGCGGCGCTGGGCCAAGCATGATCCGGATCGCGACGGCATCGGTTCCGCGCTGCTCTTGGGTGAGCTGACCGGCGAGCTGCCCGTGCGCGCTGGCCAGCGGCTACACCCCGCCTTGCTCGAAGGCTATCCCAAACAAGTCGAAACCGCGCTCGGTCCTGCCTGCGAGATCGGAGGCTACTACCTGGCGGTGTGTGTGCCCAAGCTGGGCGGCGGCTTCACGGCGCGCCCCAACGAGAGCGTGGACGAAGAGCTCGCGGAACGCCGTCTCATCGCGTACGCTTGGCCGAGCGGGGTGGCGCCGGGTCTGGGGAGCGCGATCGCGCTCGATGAGCGCGAGCACATCTGGCTGGCGCCTTCCGAAGCGGGCAAGCGGCTCGGCACGGGCGCCACGCCCGCCTGCGATGACGTGATCGCCGAGGCGACGCGCGACGCGTGGAAGCCGTGGCTGGGCAAGCAGCCGCGCCGCACGCTACCGGGCGACCGCCCCTGAACATGCTAGACACCGCCCTCGCCGATGGACGATATCTACCGCAGCGCCATCAATCGCGACGTGAAGCCGGCCGGTATCGGTGAGCTCCGCGCGCTGGCGCTCGGCCCGATTTCGGTCGACCCGCCCGTAGTTTTGGCGCCGATGGCCGGTGTCACGAACTACCCGTTCCGCGCGCTGTGTCGCAAGTTCGGGGCGGGGCTGTACGTGAGCGAGATGATCACCGCACGCCCGCTGGTCGAGGGTAACGAGAAGACGCTCAAGCTCGCCGACTTCGGCCCTGACGAGTCACCGCGCAGCCTGCAGCTCTACGGCATCGATCCTTACTACGTGGGCGAGGCGGTCAAACGCCTGGTCGGTGAGGGCCGCGTCGATCACATCGACATGAACTTCGGCTGCCCGGTGCGCAAGGTAACGTCGAAGGGCGGCGGTTCCGCCATCCCGGCCAAGCCGCGCCTGCTGGAGGCCATCGTCGGCGCCGCGGTGAAGGCTGCCGGGGAGGTGCCGGTCACGATCAAGTTTCGGATGGGCATCGACGAGGGCTGCATCACCTACCTGGACGCGGGGCGGGTCGGCGAGCAGACCGGTTGTCGCTGGGTGGCGCTGCACGCGCGCACCGCAGCCCAGCTTTACGACGGTGAGGCGCGCTGGGACGCGATAGCGGCGCTGAAGCGCCACGTCTCGGTCCCGGTGCTGGGCAACGGCGACATCTGGGAGGCGGAAGACGCGCTCCGCATGATGCGCAGCACCGGCTGCGACGGGGTGGTGGTGGGGCGCGGCTGCCTGGGTCGACCTTGGCTGTTTCGTGATTTGGCAGACGTGTTCGCTGGGCGCGCGCCGCAAAATCCGCCGAGCCTGGGGCAGGTACGCGACGTGCTGGTCGAGCACGCGCGCGGCCTCACCGCGTGGTTCGGTGAAGGGCCCGCGATGCGCGCCTTCCGTCGTCACGCTACGTGGTACACGAAATGTTTTCGCAACACTGCCGAGCTGCGCGCTCGCTTGATGCAGGTCGTCACCCTGGCGGAGCTCGAGCTGACGCTCGAGGGGCTCAATGCTACCGAGCCGTTTCCGGCAACCGCCATGCGGGTGCCGCGGGGCAAGACATCGGGCACACAGACGGTCAGTTTGCCGCCTGGTTACTTGGAAAATCGCGAAGATGCGACGCCCCCTTCCGCGGATGCCGAGGACGCCTTCTCAGGTGGATGAGCACCCTCACCCTGGTCAAATCGGCTTTAGGGGGCTAGGCTTGCGTGCGGATGCGGGACTATGGGATCCCCAAGCTGCTGACTTGGCGCTGGACGCCCTGCGCGGCGCTCGTGCTCGGCGCGCTGTCTTTCGTGGGCTTCGCGCTGCTCGCGATCCCGGACCGCATCGGCGATGGCGCCGCCAGCGGCACTCCCTCGCTCAAGCTCGGCAATCGCTTCTCACGCAGCCCGTCCAGCGTGGAGCCGAGCGCGGACTTCTCGGACGATGGCGCAACCGACTCCCCACCCCCTAGCCCGGCGACGCGCCTCGCCAGCCGCGGCAACGGCGAGTTCCCCAAGCGTGGTTTCACCCCGCCGCTCGACCGACCAGCGCCGGCCGCTGTTCCGCCCCAGCCCCAGCTGTCACCGCCTCCGGTCCCCGCCGAGCCACCTGCCGCCGCCGAGCCGCAAGCCCCACCGCCCGCGCCACCACCGCCCGCCCCGGAGGCTGCCGCAGCACCGACCTCTGCCCCCGCTCCAGCGCAGTAGTCGCCAGCCCCAGCGTTTGGCGCTCACGACTGCGCGGACGCTCGCCCGCCCGGCAGCACACCCGTTCGCGGCCGCCCAGCATCTCGACTGCCCCTTGCTGGACGCCGACCTGTCCGCGCTGCCAGAGAGGCAGCATCGCGTGAGGAGCACTGCACGCACTTTTCCTCGTTTCGTGTCGCGCAGTAGGTCGTAACCGGTGCACTCCTTCCTCTGTCTCGGTCTCTTCCTCGTGGACCTGGGGGGCTAGGGCTGCCTCGACGGCTGCTCGTCAGGGTTGGAACGCGATTTTGTGGGGGTTTTTGGTTGTGATATTGAAACTCACTTTCGTTTGCAATAAGAGCCCGGGGCAGAGGTATTCATGAAGCATGTTTTCCGTTCGACGACTCCGCTGATTCTCCTGGCCCTCGGCAGCGTTGCCTGCGGCAACGACCCGGAGGCGGGCAGCGTTTCGCAAGCTCAGGTCGTCGCGGACTACGCCACGCTCGTCGAAGCCAGCTACGCCGACTCACTCGCGAGCGCTGTGGCGCTGCACGACTCGCTTCACGACTTCACCAGTGACCCTAGCGCCGCCACGCTGCAGTCCGCACGGGACGCCTGGCTGGCGTCGCGCAACCCCTACGGTCAGACCGAAGCCTTCCGCTTCTACGAAGGGCCCATCGACAACGAGGACGACGGTCCCGAAGGCCTGATCAACGCCTGGCCCATCGACGAGGCGTACATCGACTACGTCGTCGACGCCTATGGCATGGTCGTGAGCGGCGGCATCATCAATCTGCCGGACGACTACCCCGACATCACCACTGACGTACTCGCCGGGCTCAACGAGATGGGCGGAGAAGCCAACATCTCGACCGGCTACCACGCCATCGAGTTCCTGCTCTGGGGTCAGGATCTCAGCGCAGACGGCCCCGGCGACCGTCCCTACACCGACTACGTGACGGGAGACGAAGGCACTGCCGGAAATCAGGACCGGCGCGCCGACTACCTTCTAAAGGCCGCCGATCTGCTGTTGGAAAACCTGGGCAGCGTGCACGCCCAGTGGCAGGACGGCAAGGCCAACTACCGCGCCGACTTCCTGGCGCTCGAGCCAGCGGACGCATTGAGCAACATTCTGGTTGGCATGGTCAGCCTGGCCAAGGCCGAGCTATCGGGCGAGCGCATGCGCGTGGCGTGGGATCTGAAGGAGCAGGAGAACGAGCATTCCTGCTTCAGCGACAACACCAAGGCGGACCTCAAGAACAACGCGCTGTCGGTGCAGAACGTGCTGCTCGGTCGTTATGGCGACATCGACGGCGCCGGCATCGACGAGTTGGTGGAAGCCAAGAACGCCGCGCTGGCCCAGCAGCTGCGCGAGGAGATGCAGCAGGCCATCGACGATATCGAGGCCATCCCGGCGCCCTTCGATACTGCCATCCTCGGAGACGACGACGCCGAAGGGCGCATCGCGGTGGATACCGCCGTCAATTCGCTGGTCGCCTTCGCCACCACGCTCGAGGAAGCGGCCGGCGCGCTGGGGATCGAATTGAAGCTGAAATGATGCGCTTCACCTGCTCGAGCCTGCTACTGCTCACGCTCGGTTGCTCCGGGGGCGATCCCACGGTCACGCCCCCAGCCGATGACAGCAGCGTCCGCTCGGGAGGCGACACCACGACCTTTTCAGTCGGCCGCCTGGCGTTCAGCCACCCCGCCGAAAACCTGCCCTCGGATCGCGAGAACCGCTTCTTCGACGGCAACTCGCTGTTCAACCGCAACTGGGTCACAGCGCCCGCATCGACCGACTTCATCGACGGCCTCGGTCCCACGTTCAACGCCCGCTCCTGCTCCGGATGTCATTTCAAGGACGGCCGCGGGCGCCCGCCGTTCACCGAGGAAGAGCCGCTGAGCTCGATGCTGATTCGCCTGAGCATCGAGGGCACGGATGAGCACGGCGGTCCCAATCCTGAGCCGACCTACGGCGGGCAGCTCAATCCGCTGGGCATCCTCGGCGTACCAGGGGAAGGCGACCCGCGCGTGGTGACGATGTTGCTCGAGGGTGAGTACGACGACGGCACTAGCTACGAGCTGTCCGTACCAGGCTACGAGCTGCGCGATCTGGCGTTCGGGGACATGGCGCCTGGCACGCTGCTCTCACCGCGCACCGCGCCGCAGATGATCGGGCTGGGACTGCTCGAGGCCATCTCGGAGAGCGATCTGCTCGGACAGGCGGACCCCGACGACGCCGACGGCGACGGTATTTCGGGCCGGGCCAACCAGGTTTGGGATGCAGCGAGTGCGGAGCTGCGCCTGGGCCGGTTCGGCTGGAAGGCGAACCAGCCATCACTCTCGCAGCAAACCGCCGGCGCGTTCCTGGGTGATATCGGCATCACGAGCGAGCTCTTCCCAGCGCAGAATTGCACCGAGACGCAGCCCGATTGCTTGGCGGCAAGCAGCGGCGGGGAGCCCGAGCTCGGTCCGGAGCACCTGCAGGCCGTGATCTACTACAGTAAGCTGCTGGCCGTGCCGGCGCGACGTGATTTGAGCGACCCGCGAGTGCGGCAGGGTGAGGCGTTGTTCGCAGACTTGGGTTGCACCGGCTGCCACACGGCGACCTTCCAGACCGGCATCGACCCCGACTTCCCAGAGCTCTCCGAGCAGACCATCCACCCTTATACCGACCTGCTGCTGCACGACCTGGGCGACGCGCTCGGCGACGGCCGCCCCGACTTCGAAGCCGACGGCAACGAGTGGCGCACTCCGCCGCTTTGGGGCATCGGCCTGTTCGAGGACGTCAACGACCACACCCGATACCTGCACGACGGCCGCGCCCGCAACCTGGAAGAAGCAGTGCTCTGGCACGGCGGAGAGGCTGAAGCCAGTAGCGCGGCCTTCAAGGCGCTGGCGCAAGACGAACGCGCAGCGCTGCTGCGTTTCCTGCAATCGCTCTGAGCGCCGGGGAGCTGAGCGGTTTCAGTAGCTTTCGCCGTGAACGTGCTCGGCCGGCACGCCGAGCTCGAGCAGCAGCGTCATGCAAGCGTTGACCATCGGCGTGTGCCCGCACAGGTAGGCGTAGAGCCCGCTGCCGAGCGCGCGCACCAGCTCCGGCAAGTAGACCTGCACCCGGCCCATGCGCTCGCGTCCACCAGGCGTCGGCTGCGAGTGGGTCGGCACGAAGCGAAAGCGAGGGTAGAGCTGGGATAGCCGTCTGAGCTCCGCCCCCCACAGCTCTTCGGCGGCGTCCCGGCAGCCGAACAGCAACACTAGCGGCTGCTGGGCTGGGCGAGCCAACTGCTCCTTCAGCAGAGCGCGGAGCGGCGAGATGCCCGTACCGGTCGCAACCAACAGCGCGGGCGCGTCGGCCTTCCAGACCAGCGTGCCGCTCGGTCCGGACACGCTCACGCTCTCCCCGATCGGGAGCTCGAGCAGGCTTTCGGCCGTCGTGCCCCGCGTCACCGCGATCTCGAAGCGACCCGGTGCTTCGGGCTCGAACGGCGAAGCCAGCGAGAAGGCGTGAGTGGAGCCCTCATCGAGCGTCAGCACCACATATTGCCCGGCCGCCCGCGGAAAAGGCTCCGCGGCCACGAACGTCATGCCCACCACGTGAGGGCTGAGCGGCGCTCGCTCGACGAGCTGCGCCATGAAGGTGGGCATGGCTCCACGTCTAGCACCGCTTTTAACTCGGTGAGAACCTTGAAGCGCGCGCGGGCGACATGGGAGTATTCGGAAACGAACCGCCCATGAATTTCTTCGGTCACGCAGCGCTGGCAGCGGGCCATTTCTCGACGCTGTCGCCACGTGTGCCGGGGCCGGATCTGGCGCTGCTCTGTGCCGGCGCCATGCTGCCCGATTTCATCAGCATGCTGCGGCTCGGCCGGCCCGCCGTGCTCGACGAACGGGTCGCGCGCGGAGTGTCGTTTCACCACCTCACCGACCACGCTTTCCATGAGCTCGCAAGCTTCGTGAGCCTGTCGCGCGAGGCGTTTGCCTGGCTCTCGGCCCAGCAAGTACCGCGCGGCCCGGCGCGCGCGGTCGCGCACATCGGCATCGAGATGCTGCTGGACGAGGTGCTGAGCAGCGACGTCGACGCATGCGACGCGTACCGCGCTGCGTTATGCGCGCCGCTCGACCAGGCGCTATCGTTCGGGACGCCCGCGGATCCCGAGCGCCTTTCGGCGTTGCGTGCGTCGCTGCTGGAGCGCGCGGCCACGCGCATCGAACCGACGGCGGAGCTGGTGGCGGAGCGCATCCGGGCAGCCCTGGCGGGTCGCCCACGGCTGGCGCTGGAGGCCGCGGTACAGCCACGGCTCAGAAGCTGGGTGGCACTGACGCGACCGCTCGTGGTCAGCGCAGCGCCGCAGCTTTTGGCCACTCTACGCGCCCAGCTCGCGAACCAGGAGAGGCCCGAGTAGGCTGCGGCGCCCCCAATGAGCGAGCGCGCCCCGGCAGTCGGTAACATCGCCGCGACGGTCTTTCAGGACCTGCGGCGCGCCATTCTGAGTGGTGAGTTCGCTTCGGGCGAGCGGTTGCCTGGCGAGCGCGAGCTGGCTCAGAAGTATCAGACCAACCGCAACACCTTGCGTGAAGCGGTGCGGCGGCTGGAGCACGCGCGGCTGGTGACGGTCCGGCACGGGCAAGGCGTCACGGTGGCGGACTTTCGCAAGACCGGCACGATGGAGCTTCTGCCACCTTTTCTCGAGAACTCTTCGGACCTAGGTGAGATCGCTCATCTGCTCGAGGACATCTTGCCCGCACGGCTGCTGGTGCTCGAGTTTGCGACCAAGCTGGCGGCGCGCCGCGCTGATCCGCAGGATGTGGCGCGCATCCGTGACATCACCGACCTGCTCATCGCCGCCTTCGATCGTGGAGATCCGGTCGTGATCGCGCACGGCTTTCAGCGCTGGCTGGATGCCTTGATCGAGGCCGGACACTCGGTCGCGGTGCGTTGGATCGCCAACCCATTTCTGGACGCTTACCGCGAGCTGCTCGATCGCTTTCCCGCGCTGTGGGTGCTCGAGCCGAGCTTTCCGCAGCACCTGCGCGACGTCGCCAGCTCAATCGAGCGCGGTGAGGAGGAAGGCGCGCTCGAGGCGCTGCGCTCCTACTACCAGCGCGTCGATCGCGCGCTGATGCAGACACTGTCGGGCGTCATGAAGGGCAAGAGCTGACCTACGCGTCGAGCGGCGCGCTCGACTTGGTACACCAGAACAGGACCGGACCGGTGCTGGGCTGCTCGAGCAAGCGCAGCGCGTGCGCGGCTGCTTTTGCCGAATAGGTGCCGTCGAGAATGGGCACGCCCGCTTGCTCGAATACCTGGCGCGCCCGCGTACCGGCAGGCGACGGATGCGGGTAACCTGCGCCGAGTTGGTCGGTCACCACCGTCAGCGGGAACAGCTCGCTTTCGGCCAGGCCCAGCGAAGCGCTACCGCACATTTCGGCGACGAAAGCCAGCACCTTGCGCGAAAGCGCGAGCACGCGCGCGCGCCGCGACAGCGGCCAGGCCGCGATGCGCACGGCCTCGAGCAGCGCCGGCGGTCCGTTCCAGAGCCCGATTTTTCGCGCCAGCGACAAGCCCGCCAGGACGCCCGCGCTGGTCGCCGCGGAACCGATCGGTAGCACGATGCGGGCCGGCGCGGGGCAAACGCGGCCCTTCACCTGCTGGGCGAGCTCGAGCCCGGCCGCCAGATACCCGAGCAGCGCCCGAGCACTGAAGCGCGCCTGCGACAGTACCACCGCCTTTCGTCCCTCGCGCTGCGCACGGCGGCGCACCCGCTGTGCCGCCATCGGAAGCAGAGACCAATGCGCGACTTCGATCACCTGCGCGCGAGCCAGCAATGCGCGATGGCTACGCTCCGCTTCGGGCGTCATGGCCTGCGGAAAGCAGATGGCACCCGGCTCGAGACCGACCCGGTCGGCGTGAAGCGCCGTTGCGATCGCGAAGTTCGAGCCGACCGCTCCGGTCGAGTACACCTGATCGGCCCCGCCCTGCCGAGCCTCGGCTAGCAGGTGCTCGAGCAGCCGCAGCTTGCTCCCACCATAGATCGACGACGAGCGATCGTCGCGTTTGAGCCACAGCTCACCGGGCAGGTTTGCGGCCTGAACCACCGCGCCGCCGGCGTCGATCGGCGTGGGCAGATCGGCAAGCGCAATCCAGGGCACGCGCCCCGAAAGCGCGGGAAGCAGCTCGAACAAGACGGTCACGGTGGACCCGAGCGCCAGGCTACTACTGGTCCTGAGTCCACTGTTTGTGTTGGTCGGCGGCAGCTGATTTTCAGCCTATTTCACACTCTGTCCAGGATGCGGCCCTGGATGGCCTCGGTGACGTGCGGCTCGCCGATGGCCTCGTCGCCGTCTAGGTCTGCGACCGTGCGCGCGACGCGCAGCACCTTGCTGAAGGCGCGCGCCGAAAGCCCGAGGCGCCCGACCGCAGCCTCGATCAAGCGCCGGCTCGCCTCGTCTAGCCGTGCCACGCGCTCCAAATCCGACCCGGGCAAGGCGGCGTTCAACGTCGCGCGCAGGCCGAGCCGCTGGGCGCGCTCCCGCTGCAACTGACGAGCCCGAACCACACGCGCTCGCACCGCGGCCGAAGCCTCCCCGCCGCCCCGGCGGACCAGTGCCGCCACATCGACCGGCGGCATGCTGACGTGGATGTCGATGCGATCCAAGAGTGGCCCGGAAAGTCGCGAACGGTAACGGTTGCGAGCGGCTTCCGTACAGCGGCATGGCAGCCGTGGGTGCCCGAAGTAGCCGCATGGGCAAGGGTTGACAGCCGCGACGAGCAACGGCCGCGCTGGAAACCAGGCGCGCGCGCGGGCCCGCGCAATGCACACCTTGCCATCCTCCATCGGCTGCCGCAGGGCCTCGATGGCGGCGCGGCGAAACTCCGCCAGCTCGTCCAAGAACAACACGCCGTGATGCGCCAGGCTCACTTCGCCCGGGCGCGGCAGCTCACCCCCACCGACCAGACCCGCCTCACTCACCGAGTGATGAGGGGCGCGAAACGGCCGCTGACACACGATGCCGGCTTGACCCGGGAGCATGCCCGCCACCGAGTGGATCGCGGTGCACTCGATCGCCTCGTCCAGCTCGAGCGGCGGCAGAATGGTCGGCAGCAAGCGCGCCAGTAACGTCTTGCCGCTGCCCGGCGGACCCATGAAGAGCAAGTTGTGACCGCCCGCCGCAGCCAGCTCGAGGGCACGCCGCGCGCTGGCCTGGCCCCGCACCTCCGCGAGATCTCCACCGGCCGGAGACTGGTCGGGCACGAACTGGGTGCGTGGTGCAGGCTGCAAGCACCGCTGTCCGCGCAAGTGAGCCACAATCTGCTCGAGCGAGCTGGCCACGAGCACCTGCAGGCCCTGCGCCACCCCGGCCTCTGCTGCGTTGTCGCGCGGGACGATCGCGGTCTTCAGACCGCACTTCGCCGCGCCCTCCAGGCGTGGCAAAACCCCGGTGACCGGACGCAGCGAGCCGTCGAGCGCCAGCTCACCCAGCAGCAACGTGCCGCTCAAGGCCCGCGGATCCAGCACGTCCAGCGCGGCCAGTAAGCCGATCGCGATCGCCACGTCGAGGGCCGCGCCGCTCTTGCGCAGATCCGCCGGCGCCAGGTTGACCGTGACCGCGTAGGCATCGATCAGCACGCCGAGGCCGGCCAGCGCGCCCTGCACTCGGACCTTCGATTCCTTCACCGCGGCTTCGGCCAGGCCCACCATCTGAAACATCGCCGGCCCACGCGTGCAGCACACCTCCACCTTGATCGGCTGCGCTTCGAGCCCGACGAGCACGGAAGCCTGTGCGGTCGCGATACCGGTGGGGGTACCCGAGATGACCTGCGTGGTCGCTGAGCTCATGGCTGCCGAACATTGCGCGAAGCGTGCCAACCGCAATCAGCCGCTCACGCCGGCAGCGCACGCCGCGAGCGGCCGTCGGCCGCTGGCCGGTGGCCGGTGGCGGCCAGCACGCCAGCACGCTATGAAGGCGCCGTGCTGCTCGAGTCCACTCGGCGCGACCTCGAACACTACCAACCGATCGACGATCGCGAGCTCGGTTTTCGGCAGCGCCTGCTCGCGCTGCTCGACCTGCCGGCGCCGTTTGCCAGGGACCACTACGAGCCCGGTCACCTGACAGCCAGCGCGTTCGTGCTCTCGCCAGAGCGCGATCAGGTGCTGCTCATCTTCCATCGCAAGCTCAGCATCTGGATCCAGCCGGGTGGCCACATCGAGCCCGGCGACCCCAGCCTACGGGCTGCAGCCCTCCGCGAGGTAAGGGAAGAGGTGGGGCTGGACCTGTCCGAGGCGCTCGCGGCACCGGTTTTCGACCTGGACATTCACGGTATCCCGGCCAGGAAGGCGCAGCCTTTTCACGAGCATTTCGATGTTCGTTTTTGTTTCGAGGCACCGAGCCTACAGTTCTCGGCCAGCTCGGAAGTGATGGACGCGCGCTGGGTCGAGCTCTCCAAAATCGATCAGGTGACTAGTGACGAGTCGGTGCTCAGGGCGGTCCGCAAGCTGCGCGGTTGAGCATCAAGCCGAGCTTTACGCAGGCCCGCGAATGACGGAAAAAGGTGGTGCCTGCAGCCTCGTTTCTTTGCCACCGCCGCCAAGGGTACCGAGCCGCTCCTGCGCGACGAGCTCAACGAGCTTGGGCTGCCGCGCGTGCGCGCGGACCGCGGCGGTGTGCACTTCGGCGCGGAGCCGCGCGATGCCTACCGTGCTTGCTTGTGGTCGCGCATCGCGCAGCGCGTGCTCGAGCCGCTTTCCGAATTCGCCTGTCCGGACGAGGACGCCCTCTACGCCGGCGTCAAGCAAGCCGACTGGCGTCGCGTGCTGGACACCAAGCGCACCCTGGCGGTACGAGCTGCGTGCCGCTCCAGCCGCCTGACCCACACCCAATACATCGCGCAGCGCACCAAGGACGCGGTCGTCGATCAGCTGCGCGAGCTGCTCGGCGCGAGGCCCAGCGTGGACCGGCGCACCCCCGACGTGCAGCTGTTCGTGCACGTGGTCAAAGATCGCGCCACGGTCTATCTGGACTATTCGGGCGACTCGCTGCACGATCGCGGTTTTCGAAAACATCAAGGCGCTGCGCCAATCAAGGAAACGCTGGCCGCCGCGCTGGTGCGCTACTCGGGTTGGGATCGGCAATCGCCCCTGGTCGATCCGATGTGTGGCTCCGGAACGCTGCTGGTCGAAGCGGGGCTGTGGGCTGCACGCCGCGCCCCTGGCCTCTCGCGCAGCAGCTTTGGCTTCGAGCGCTGGGCCGATTTCGACGTCGCAGCTTCACGCAGCATGGCTGAGCTGCGTGAGGAGGCACGGGATCTAGCGCGACAACTGGAGCTTCCCCTGATCGGTTCGGATGCCAACCCGAGCGCGCTCGAAGCCGCCCGCGCCAACGCCGAGAGCGCCGGTCTGCGCCTCGACCTGCGAGCAGCGCCGCTCTCCAGCGCAGCACCGAGCGCCGAGCGCGGTGGCCTGGTCGCCAATCCGCCTTACGGTGAGCGCCTGGCGCGGGGCTCGGAGCTCGGGCAAGAGCTCGCGGCCCTGCTCGAGCGCTTCGCGCGCTACCAGCGCGGGCTGATCGTGCCGCGCGGCTTCGAGCTCGCAACGCGCGCCGACAAGTTCCTCCTCGTTTTCAACGGCGCGCTCGAGTGTGAGCTGCGCCGCTACGACCCCGCCCGGTAGCAGCAGACAACTGACAACTACACTCTCAGCATTGTCAGCGACTCTGCCACCAGCTGCGAAACTCCTCGAAGTCGATGAGCCCACTGCGGTTCTGGTCGATGCCTTCGAACGTGGCGCGCACCTGAGCGGCGCTGAAACCGACGCCCAGTGCGTCGAGCAACCGGGTCAGCTCTACCTCGTCGATCTTCCCGTTGCCGTCCCGGTCGAAACGATCGAAACGGTCTCGCAAGGGGTCGGAGGTCATCTCGCCAGGTTACGCCGCTTTTGGTCCCAGACCAACGGCGCTGCTGCTCAGTCATGGGACGGGCTCTAGGCATCTGGGAAAGAGCTCGGTGAGGTTTCGCGCAACATGCTCAAGACCTCGACCGCCAGTCGAGCCAGCAGCGGCCCGAGTAGCAAGCCGCCGGGTCCGAAGACCACCATGCCGCCGAGCATGGTGATGAATATGACCAAGCCGTGCAGGTGAAGCTGTCCGTACCTGGCCAGCAGTGGGCGCATGACGTTGTCGACCAACGACACGACGCAACCGATCACCAGCATGGCGACGGCGGCGCCTGGGCGCCCTGCCAGGGCCAGTCCCGCTGCTACGGGCAACCAGACCAGCCCGGAACCGATCGAAGGAATCAGCGAGGCGAACACGGTCACGAGCCCCAGCACCAGCGGCTGCGGGACGCCCAACGCGAGGTAGCCGACGGTCGCGACGGCGCCCTGCAAGAGCGCGGTCAAGCCGACACCGATCAGCAGGCCGCGCCCGACCTCGGCGAACGTGCCCGACAGGCGATGAAAATGACCGCGCCGCAGCGGCGCATGAACGATCAGCCATTCATAAAGCCGCGGGCCGTGCAGCAAGAACGTGTAAAACGCAGCGACGAAGATCAACAGGCCGACCACGGCGAAAGTGGCAGCACCGAACAGAAGCTTGGCTACGCCGAGCGCGCTCGCCCCATGCTGCCGCGAGAACTGGACCAACTGGTCCAGGTTCAGCTGGCGCAGATCGAACGAGGCGCCACCATTGACGGCCAGCGAGCGCAACGCTTCGACGCCGCTCTTCGATTCCAGCAGGCGCTGGCCCAGCTCGATCGCGGCCCCAGACAACGAAAGAATTGCGATGGTAAGCGGCGTCAGAAACGCAATGACGAGCAGCACCGTGAGCACCGCCGCAGCGCCCTTGCGACGATGGATGCGCCTCGCCAGGAGCTGCTGCAGCGGCCGCGCGACGATGGCAGCCCAGGCGGCGAGCACCAACGGCGCCCAAAAAGGCCAAATCGCCACGGCCGCGCCCAGGCAGAGCACCAGCGTCGCAATCCGGAGCGCGAGGCGAGCAGCGCGGGGCTCGCGATCGCGCCTCGGGTGGCGCGACTCGACGACGATGTGTCGAACGGTCTGCGTCATGGCTCGAGCTGGGGCTCCGGCGGCCTGCCCGGCAGCGTCGGAAGCTCAGGCTGTAGCTGCGGCACTCTGGGCGAGAGTCGCTGACGCAGCCCCCAGGCGAGGCCCAGGGCGATCAACACCGCCAGCATCACCAGAAACCAGATCCAGATGGCCGCCTGCGTTCCATCGCTCGCGGCACGGCGCATCTGGCCACGCTCGCGTGCCTCCTCGGGCGCCGGTAAGGACTGATGGGTGTACGCCATATGGCGGTGAGCTGCATGCGCCGTACCGCGCGGCGACCAGGATTCGTGCCCATTCGAGCTGGCTTATCGCCGCTCGGGTGCGAGCAAGCGGGCCGACTTGAACTAGACAACTTCGACCAGACGCGGCAAAAGGCCCCACGCTGCTCCTGATCAGGCTTCGGGGGCGGCCCTGGACGCGGCGCGAGAGAGCAACCATTTCTGCAAGGGATCGCGCGCCAACAGCAGCGGTACCAAAAGCACGTAAGGCAGCACCACGAGCCAGTCTTTGGTCGTGACCGGCATCAAGCGGTGCAGGGCGGCACGCTGCAGGCCGCTGCCGGTCCAGAGCAGGTAGACGGCGATGCAGGCAACCGGCACCGCGATCTGCGCGAGCGGCCAGCGCCAGGGGACCTTGCCGAGCACCGCCAGGTTGGCCTCGCGCTGCTCGGTGCTGGCGGACTGCGCTTGCTGCTCGATCAGCCTTTTTACGGCGGGCGCCTGCTCCAAGAAGCCGTGCATGCGCCGGCGCAGCGCGGAGTAGCCGATGAAGCCGATCAGCGACGGACCCAGGATGTACACCACCTTTTCGAGCAGCGGATGGGCCGAGTCCTCGGACAAGATGCGCATGGCGGTGAGCGTGCCGATCATCGCCCCTCCATACAGCCACACCCCACGCGCCACCCGAATCGCGGCAATAGAGCGCAAGAAATACTTGGCGCGGCTCGCCACGGAAGCCTCGTCCGCAGCGTGAAAGAGCGTGCGCGAAGCGGCCAGAAGCTCGCTCACCGGGAAGGCAGCCAGCAGGGTGGTACTGGCCAGCCCGAGCAGAAACGTGCCCTGAAAGACCAGCGTCTTGATGAGCTCGAACGGCTGCGTCGGGACCCGCAGCAGCTCGCGCCAGACCAGCCCGGCCGCCGCGCCTTGACGACTGCCCAGCGTCATACGCAGCACGTCGGTGGTGATGACGCTGGCCAAGAGCACCAGGATCAAGAACACCGGCCACACCGACTCCCAGGGTGCACGCTGCACCAAAAGCTCGCAGCGATCGATGCGCCGCGCGAAGCGCGTTTCGCCGGCGAGCAGCACCAGGTAGGCGAACTGGAACACCAGCACGACGATCAGCGCCTCAGACCATTCGGCCCGCACCTGCTCGGTGAGCTGCGTCACGATCTGTTCCGAACGCCCGCCACCCTGGCTGCCCTGGATCACCGCCAGGGTGACCAGCTCCACGATGAACACCAACTGAAACAACGGGGCCAGTGCCGCGGAAAATGTGCGGTGCGCCAGGTAGCCGGAAACGAAGACCTCCTCCGACGTCGGCTCGCGAAACGGATCGAGCTCGCGCCGGCTCACACGAAACGCCGTATTGGCCGCCCAGAGCGGGTAACCGGCGGCCAGCACCAGCAAGAACCAACCCACCGCGTTGAGCACCGCTGGCGGACCGATGGCGAGCACCGTGCGGATCGATTGACCTGTCAGGTACCAGACCAGAAATGCAAACAGCACCAGCGCGCCGGCTGTCCACAGCGCGCTGCTCAGCAGCGACTCGCGGCGGTAATCGCGCGCGATACCGTCGATGTAGTTCTGTACGTGGCGGCGTACTTCGTGCAGCGAGAGGGTCCTGTCGTCGGGCTTTTTCGCGAGTAGGCGCATGACCAGCGTCTCGAGCGCAGCCGGGACCTGCGCATCGTGCGTCGAGGGCGCCGCCGGGTTGTCGAGGATCACTCGCTTGACCACCACTGCCGCATCTTCATGGTCGAACGGCACCTTGCCGCACAAGATCTCGTAGAGCATCACGCCCAGGCTGTAGAGATCACTGCGTTCATCGACTGCCAGCCCCTGCGCCTGCTCGGGCGCCATGTAGTGGGGTGTGCCGAGCACCGCCCCGTCGTGGGTCTGCCAGGCCTTGGTCTCGGCGCGCACCGACGTCACCAGCGTGGGCGCACTGACGGGACCAGTGTCGCTGAGGTCGTGATCGCTGCTCAGCGCCTCGACCTGGGTGCTCACGCCAGCAGCCGTCTCGCGCAGCTTGGCGACGCCCCAATCCATGACCAGGACTTCACCGAAGTCCCCGACCATCACGTTGGCAGGCTTGAGATCGCGGTGAATCACGCCGCGAGCGTGCGCGTACTCCATGGCCAGGCAAACCTGCAGGAAGATGTCGAGCAGGCGCCGCAAACCGAACTCCGACAGCGTGGCGGCATCACCGAGCAGCCGCGCGGTCAGGATCTCTTCCAGCGAGCGGCCGCGCACCAGCTTCATCGAGAAGTAGGCGCGCCCATCGGGATCGACACCCAGATCGTGGACCGGCACGATGTTCGGGTGCTCGAGCTGCGCGGTGACCTGCGCTTCCTCCACGAAACGGGCGAGTAGCTGACGCGGGATGGAGCCCCGCGACAGATAGGTCACCTTCAGCGCTATCTGACGGCGCAGCTTGGTGTCGAAACCGAGCAGCACCTGCGCCATCGCCCCCCGACCCACCTCACCGCGGATCTGTAGCCGCCCGCCCCAGAGCTCATCGCTGGGCGGGGCATCCTGCGCCTCCTCGGCGGCAGGGCTTTGCAGCTCCTCGCTGTGCATGTCCTGGTCGGTCATTTGCGAAACGAGCCGCAAAGCTAGCATTTTCTTGCAGATCCCGAGCCGGATCGCAGGGCCGGTAGCACGGCCGGCAATCTGCCCAAAAAAAGACGCTGGAAGCTGGGCGCCATGTCGATCCGCGGGCCCGTCGAACGTCGTCCCAGTGGAGGCAGCCAAGCGGCTCCTCTCTGACGGAGCCCGAAACATGTCCTTCATCGCCCGCAAAGACCCCTGGCAAGAACCGCTCTGGAACGTGTCGCTGCTCCCGGCCTCGCTGCTGCCTCCTGCCGGCAAGCCCGATTCGGATCCCACCCCAAAAAGCACCGCGCCGCGAGCTCCTGCGACTCTCTCGCGCTCCGAAACGAAAGCGACCACGAGCAATGCCGAAGCCGCGTGAGCGATCCCAATTCGACATTCGCGGTCTCGAGTTGTCGTCGCCCAGCTCGTCGACGATTCGAGGTTTTAGGGCAGCGCCAAGTCTCGCAAGGTTTCCGCGGCGCGCTTGCTCTCCGCCTTCGATACACCCAGGTAGGTGACTGCCCGCAGCCTGTGCGCGCCGATCGCGTTCATGAGCACGCCCTGCTGCTTGGCCCGCTTCACCATTTCTGCGGCGTCGATGCGGGTCACGTCGAAGGTCACGATGTTGGTGTCCACCTGCCCCTGTAGCTCGACGCCCTCGGCGCCGCGCAGCACGTCGGCGAACTCGCGCGCGTTCTGATGATCCTCGCTCAGCCGCTCGCGGTGATGCTCGAGCGCGTACAGCGCGGCCGCAGCCAGAATACCGGCCTGGCGCATGCCACCGCCGAGCATCTTGCGAAAGCGATGCGCGCTCACGATGTGATCGCGGCTGCCCGCGATGGCGGAGCCAACCGGTGCGCCCAGGCCCTTGGAGAAGCAGACGCCCACCGTGTCGAACGGCGCCGCTAGTGTCTTCAGGTCGATGCCGGTCGCGACGCTGGCGTTCCACAGGCGCGCGCCGTCCAGGTGCAGGCTCAGGCCCCTGCCGCGAGCCGCCTGCGCGATCGCCAGCACGTCCTGCTGCGGAAAGATACGCCCGCCCGCGCGGTTGTGCGTGTTCTCGACCACGACCAGCCGCGACCGCGGGAAATGGTCGGGCAGCGGCTTGATCGCGTCGAGCATCTCGTCGGCCCGGAACAAGCCGCCCTGGCCCGCGATCGCGAACTGCACCCCCGCCCAGGCACTGGCGGCGCCCGACTCGTAGAACGCGCAGTGCGAGCCCTCCCCGATGATCACCTCGTCGCCGGGACGCGTGTGCACCAGGATGCCGACCTGATTGCCCATGGTGCCCGACGGCACGAACAGCGCCGCCTCCTTGCCGAGCAGCGCCGCGACGCGTTCTTGGAGCGCCTTGACGGTCGGATCCTCACCGTACACGTCGTCGCCTACCTCCGCTGCCGCCATTGCCGCGCGCATGCCCGGGGTCGGTCGCGTGAGCGTGTCGGAGCGCAGATCACAGACTTGCATGCCGCGAACCTTAGCCAACCCGATGCGCTGCTGCACCCGCTACGTGGTCGGGATCACGGAGCGCCGCCGGCGCCGCCTCCACCGTCCGCGCCGCCAGCGCCGCCTGTCCCGTCGCCGGTCGCGCTGAGGCTGTCGAGGGTTCGGGCCGCCGGCGCCGCTGGTCACCAGTTGCACGCTGCTCAGGCCAAGGTTGAGGTCGACCTGCGCGCTGAAGTCGGTGCAACCCACGCGGCGCTTCAGCTGTTGGTGTCGGTGAAGGGCAACGACTGTACGGCCACCGCGCCGTTGACCATGAGGGTCATGCCGCCGCGTGCCTTGTAGCGGAACGTGAGCGTGTAGGAGCCCGCTTGCGGCGCGTCGAGCATCCAATTGACGACGCCTTCGGAGCCGAACATGTCGGCGAAACCGGCGCCGGTCCAGCCAACCAGGAATTTTTCCATCCCTGTCGATTGCAGACACGAGATCGCTCATTTAAGTTGCGCGCGCCCTTGCTCTACTCGCTCTTCCGAAGGCTGCTCTTTCTGTTGAGCGCCGAGACGGCGCACCGCTTGACTCTCGGCGCCCTTCGCCTGTTCTGCCTGCTCCCGGGAGCGATGTGGGTGCTGCGCCTACTCTTCTCGGTCCAAGATCCACGGTTGCGTTTGCGCGCGCTCGGTCTCGATCTGAGCTCACCGCTCGGCCTGGCAGCGGGGCTCGACAAGGACGCCGAGGTTTTCGAAGGCTTCGGCGCGCTGGGTTTCGGATTCGTGGAGATCGGAACCGTTACGGCGCTGGCCCAGCCCGGCAACCCCCGTCCACGGCTGTTTCGGCTGCCGCGCGACCGCGCGCTCGTCAACCGCATGGGCTTCAACAACCACGGCGCCGACGCGGCAGCGCGCCGGCTTCAGCGACGCCGCCGGACGGTGGTGGGTGCCAACATTGGCCGCAGCAAGGTGACGCCCAACGACGCAGCCGTCGCCGATTACGTCACGAGCACGACCGTGCTCGCGCCGCATGCCGACTACCTGGTGGTCAACGTGAGCTCCCCCAACACGCCAGCGCTACGCGAGCTGCAGGCCATCGAGCAGCTCCGGCCGCTGATCGCCGGTGTGCAAGGCGCTTTGCGACAGGCCGTGCCGGAGCGCTCGGTGCCGCTCTTGCTCAAAGTCGCCCCGGACTTGCACGACGACGACGTGGATGCGATCGCGGACTTGGCGCTGGAGCTCGGCATTCAGGGCATCATCGCCACCAACACCACCATCGGGCGTGAAGGTCTGCATACGCCGGCGGCCGAGATCGCGGCGCTCGGCAATGGTGGGCTTTCGGGAGCACCGCTGCGCGAGCGGAGCCTGCACGTCCTCAAGCGACTACGGCAGCGAGTCGGAGATCGCTTGCTGCTGGTTGCCGTAGGTGGCGTGGAAACCGCCGAGGATGCGTGGCAGCGGATTTTGGCCGGCGCCACCCTGGTGCAAGTCTATTCGGCCTTGATTTACGACGGTCCGAGTCTGCCCAGCCGCATCGCCCGGGGCCTGGCCGAGCGGGTATCGCGGGCGGGACTTTCCAACATTTCCGAGGCCATAGGGCGCGGTTAGAACGCCCAAATCCGGTACTGATTCCAGATACCGCTGTCGATACCCACCGTGAAACGCCGCCTGGCTGCCGTGCGACGCCGGGCCTTGCGCCTGGCGACTCAACCAGCTGCGGCGCCCGTTTGGGCGTAGCCCGCTCCGGTTTGACAGCGCTGACGGTGGCGCGTACGCCGCCATGGCAAAACATGAGTCCGCTGGAGCTACGTGGTCGCTGGGTGCTGGTGACGGGCGCCTCGTCCGGCCTGGGGCGTGAGATGGCAAAGATCCTGGCGCTGACGTACGGCGCTCACCTGTTCGTGGTCGCACGGCGCCAGGATCGGTTGAGTGAGCTCAAGAGTGAGCTCGAGCAAAGCGCGGGTGTCCAAGTGGAGACCTGTGTGGCCGATCTGTGTAAGCTCGAGGAGGTCGACCGCCTGGTCCAGAGCGCCACGACCGGGCGCGCACTGGCGGGCGTGATCTTGAATGCGGGCGTCACGCACTTCGGTGGCTACGAGGCGCTGGCATGGGACGCCTTCCGCGCCATGCTCGATACCAACGTCATCGCCACCGTCCGCCTCGCGACCGCCTTCATCCCGCACCTCGAACAGCAGGGGGGCGCGTTGATGATCGTCTCGAGCATGGCCGGCATTCACCCGGTGCCGTACCAGAGTCACTACTCGGGTACGAAGGCGTTCCTAGTCAACTTCGGGCTGGGGCTGTGGCACGAGCTCGCCGGCCGCAACGTGAGCGTGACGGTGTACGCGCCGAGCGGGGTGGTCAGCGAGATGACGGCGGGTGAGAGCTTCGTGCCGCTGCGGCGCTGGTTGATGCCGGTTGACCAGGCAGCGCGCGAGGGCGTGGAGGCGTTTCGAGCGCGCAAGTACCTCCACATCTCGGGCTTCACCAACCGCGTGGGTAGCGTCTTCGCGCGAATATTGCCACAGAGGCTGACGACCAGCTTGGTCGCCGCGCAGTACCGGGCGGCCCTGAAGAAGCAGGGTCTGCCGAGCCCCGGCCGATGAGCCCTGCAAAGCATTGCCAAAAACCACGGCGCATGGCGCGCCGCCAGTAGCGCAGGGGGCGTGTGTCTCACCGATTCAGCTCGGCGGGGCGCACGCCTTGTTGCCGTTGGCACCGTCGACGAAGTCGATGCTCGACACGCAGTTGGCCTCGATTTCCACCGGGCGCGTGTAGTTGCATTGGGGCTTGTCGGTGCAGATCAAAAAGCAATAGTTCACGCCGTCGTCGTGCGTCACGCAGGCGGAGCCCGGTGGGCAGTCGGCGTCTCCCTGACAGCCCTCCAGCCCACAGTAACCACCCTTGAACGACAGGCAGGTGAGCAGCATGTCATCGACGAAGCAGTCACGGTCCTGGTCACAGGCCGCGCCGACGCCATGCAGCTGGGCCGGCGACAAGCCCGGCCCCTCGTCGTCGTCGTCGCAGCCAACCACGGATAGCGCCGCCAGAAGCAGCAACGGCACGACATGAAAGCGCGCGTTAGTCATGGGCCGCAGCTTAACCCTTGTCGGTCAATGAGCGCTAGGGCGCGCTATGCTTGGGTTATTGCCCATGCCTCGTGACGACCTCGATCGGTTCATTGCACGCGGGACTAAGGGCCCGCGTCGTTGGCCGCGTGGGGCAGCAGTGCTGGCGGCACTCTTGGCCGTGCTGTCCGCTTCACCGACGGCGGCCGCGCTCGAGACGCCGAGCAGAGTGTCGGTGCTGACGATGGGCCCGGGCGAGCATCCGTTCACGCGCTTTGGACATAACGCGATCCTGCTCGAGTGGGACGCGGCAGGTCAGAAGCCGAACGCCGTCTACAACTATGGAACCTTCGAGTTCGATGGCGTGAAGGGGGTCTCGGAGTTCCTGGCGGGTCGCTTTCGCTACTGGCTCAGCGTGAGCACGCTCGAGCGCACGCAGCGCGTGTACGCGGCGGACGAGCGCTCGCTCGTCGCGCAGGAGCTGGCACTCAGCGCGGACGAACGCCGCGCGCTGGCCGAGGCGCTCGCCGAAAATGCGCTGCCCGAGCGCCGCTACTACGACTACGACTACTACCGCGACAACTGCTCGACCCGTGTGCGCGACGCGCTCGACCGAGTCCTCGACGGGCAGCTCCGGCAGAGCGTGGTGGGCCCGGGCCGGCTCACGTTCCGGCAGCACACACTGCGCTTGGTGGAGGGCTCCACGTGGCTCTACACTGGCCTCGACATCGCGCTCGGCCTGCCCACGGATCGACCGACCACGCGCTGGGACGAGCTGTTCCTGCCCCAAGAGCTTCACGACGCGCTCGCCTCGAGTGAGCGCCGCCTGGATGGCGCGCGCGTGCCTCTGGTCAAGAGCGAGCGGCGCCTGCTCGAATCGTCGCGAAGCTTGCCGCCGCGGCTACCGCCGGAACGACGCCCTGGATTCGCGGCCGCCGGAATCGTGCTGGGCGGCGCGCTGTGGTTACTCGGGCGCGGCGCCGCGAAACACCGAAAGTTAGAGCTGGTGTTGGGGGCCACCATGCTGCTGCTCGGCACCGGACTGGGCCTGCTCGGTTGCGTGCTTGCAGGCTTCTGGTTGTTCTCCAAACACTGGGCCGCCCACCAGAACTTGAACCTGCTCCTATGTCCGCCCTGGGCGCTCGGGCTGGCCTGGCTGGGCGGCGCGGTCGCGTTAGGCCGATCGGGTGCCGGGCGCCAGCTGCGCTACCTGCTACTGCTGCTGCTCACCACCAGCGCGGCCGCCCTGTTGATCGCGCTCGTGCTGGGAAGCCCGAACGAGGGCACCCGACTGAGCCTGCTCATCCTGCCGATCTGGCTGGGGTCGTTCCTCGGGCTCGAAGCGCGTTTCCGTCAGTGAAAAACGGGACCGCGAAGTGATCTGACAAGCCTTACGCAGGAGTCTACACCAACGCCGGCGATGGAGGCAGGCTGCTCGGCGTGCGAGAGCCGGCGCTGGCTGGTGCTTCCTCGTCCGGCACATAGACCGGCGCGGCGCGCATGACCACGCTGGTGCGCGCCGAACGCAGCGCGGCGCGCACCACGGCGCGGAACACCGACAGCTCCACGCCCGAGGGCTGGATGCGTAGGCTCGGATAGGTCCGGAAGGTCCCGACCTCGAGATCATCGAGCAGACGCACCACGCAGTAGCGATGCGGCGCGCAGCGCTCGATCCGATAAGTGACACCCCCAACCTGAATCATTCCACGACTAGCTCGTGACATATCGAACCCGAAGCATACGGGACATTCATGTCCAATCGGTCGCAACAAAGTGTCGGCTGAAGATTTTTCTATGTCCCGCAAGCCACTCCCACCTGAGCGTACAAGACCCACCGACCAATGAGTACGGAGGGCGGAGTACAGAGGGCGCGCACAACTGAAACGGCGAGCGCGCTGCCGGCACCGCGAGGCGCAGCATGCGGAATTTGCTCGCCTTCGAGCTCGATTCGAGGCTCATCACCCTCCTAGGTTGTACTTCGGATCCCGGCACCTGCCGGCATGGCCACCGGCGGTGCTGGCAGTAGCGCTGGAATGGCCGGGGGGTTCAGCGGCGGGGCTCCCCCGGCTTCAGCGGCGGGACGGGCCCCGGTGCTCGGACCCGGGGGCACGGATGACTTGTTGCGACGCGCACTGGCGAAAATTGCCTCGTAATTGCCTCGCAGGGGAACACGTGTCACCTCGAGCGGCGGAGAGACTCCCAATCTGATATGTTTCGCCTCGAGCGGGAGTCGGTCAAGAGCAATGCGATCGGATGGTCAACGTGATGTCGACTTGGCGCGCGCGGAAGCGGCCGGCATGCGTGACCTGCGCATGGTCATGGACGAGCTCTTGTCGCGCGGCATGCCGAGCGCGGCCGACGACTTCCCTTGGCCACTCCTGATGCACGATGGCTCGACCATCCTGCACGTCAATCCAGCCTGTTTGCGTTGGCTCGGCTGCAAGGTCGACGGTGCGCTCGTTGGCCAACCGCTAGACGTGCTGTGCACGCCGGAAGACAGGCTAGCGCTGCTGGCGGCAGTGGGGGCCGGAAATGAGGGTCCACCGCCCACGCCGCACATCCAGCGCTTTTGCACCCAGAGCGGGACCACGCTGATTGGTCGGGTGCTGTCGCGGTGCAAGCGCTTCGGCAACGCCACCGCCACCTTCGCGCTGGTCGAGCCCGGCTCCACCGATCGCTCGTCGGAGCTGCTGCGGCTGCTCGGGGAGGCGGTCGATCATCTGACCGACATCGTGTTCATCACCGAGGCGCAGGCCATCGACGGTATCGGACGGCGCATCGTGTTCGTCAATCGCGCCTTCAGTGAGTCGTCCGGCTTCAATGCGGCCGAGGTACTGGGAAAGACTCCCAGCATCACCATCGGTGACGGGACGGATCGCGCGACCCTCGCTCGGCTCGAGACCGCTCTGCGCGAAACGCGAGCGGTACGCGAGGACTTGCTGAAGTACGCCAAGGACGGCTCACCGTACTGGGTGGAGCTGCAAATCATCCCGGTTTTCGACGAATCGGGCACGCACAGCCATTGGGTCAGCATTCAGCGCGACATCACCGAGCGCAAGCGATTGGAGTCGCGCCTGCTCGAATCAGCGCGACTGGCAGCCGCTGGTGCGCTGTCGGCCAGCCTGGCCAGTGAGCTGAACAGTCCACTGGCCTCCGTGACCAGCTCGCTCGAGTGGCTGTCGGATCGCGTCCCCGCGCTGCTGGATCAGCTGGGCGACCGCGCGCAGCCAGAGGTGAAGGAAGTGCTGGAGGCGCTGACCGACGCCAGGATTGGAGCTAGTCGAGTCGCTTCCGCCACCAGCTACTTGCACCTGCTGGCCAGCGCCGCCCCCGCGCAGCGCCAGGTAGTCCGGATCGAGGAGCTATTGGATGCTGCAGTCGGTGAAGCGGAGCGCCAACTGGGTACCAAGGTGCCCCTCGAGCAAAGGTGTGAGTCAGGCCTGCTGGTCGCTGCAGATCCGAGCCGCCTGGCGCACGCGCTGCGACTCACCGTCATGAACGCGATGCTCGCGGGTCGGTCCCAACGCAAGGTCCGGCTGCAGCTCACCGGCGCGCTGACGCGCGTCCTGCTCGTCGTCGATGACGACGGCCCCGGCATCGATCCGGAGATGGCCGGCGAGCTGAGCTCGCCTTTCGGCTCTCGCAAGCCGCAGGGCATCGGGGACGCGCTGGCGCTGTTCGTGGCCAGCCGCTTGATCGCCGAGCTCGAGGGGGAACTGGTGCTGATCCCGCGCATCGACGGCGGCACGCGCGTCGAAATCCGCCTACCGCGCGATAGCTAGCGCGTTATTTGTAGCCGCTTCGGATCGGAGCGGAAAAAGCTGCCATAAGGACGCTTTTTTCTCGCACGATTGCGCCCTTTCCCAGGGCGCGTATGCTGCTTTGGACGTGCGTAGCCTCGCCCTCGGACTCGCTTTTTTCGTGTGCTCAACCAGCAGCAGCGCGCTCGGCGCACCACGTCAAATCCGGCTGAGCATCGATGACACCGCCACCGGTCCACTGACCCACCCGCCGCCCTCGCACGGTGCCTTTCCGCTTGCGGAAGCCGCGCCGACGTCCCCGGGCCGACTGATTCGGCTTTCGCTGGACGACGCTGACCCTGTCTATGGTCACCTCCGCCACCTCGTTGCGCTGGGCCGTCGCATCCGCACCACCTTGGACTAGAGTGCTCTCATCGATGCGTATCGAAGGCACCTTCGCGTTCGTGGACATGGCCGGTTTCACGGCGCTCACTGAGGCGCAAGGTGACGAGGACGCTGCGGATTTGGCGACCATGTTCGCCGAGATCACCCGCGCGGCGCTCGGCCGGGGGGATCGACTGGTCAAGACCATCGGTGACGCGGTGCTGGTCACCTCGAAGGATCCCGCGGCGGGCCTCACCTTGATCGAACGCCTGCTCACAGAGGCCGCCGCCGAGCCACGTTTACCCACGCTGCGCGCGGGTCTGCATCACGGTGACGCCATCGAGCGCGACGGCGACGTGTTCGGAGCCGCGGTGAACCTGGCAGCGCGCGTGGCTGCCGAAGCCCATCCGGCGGAGGTCCTGGGCACCGCCGCAATCGCGGAGGCCGCCAAGGGGATGGGGATTCCGGTCGTGGAAATCGGGGAGGTCGCACTCAAGAACGTGCGCGAGATGACCTTTCTATATTCGATGGCGCTGATGCTGGGTGCCACGGACACGCCGATCGATCCGGTGTGTCGAAACCCCATCGACCGCCGCGCTGCCGCCGGACGCCTGTGCTACCTGAACCGCGAATACTGGTTTTGCTCACTCACGTGCGCCGCCGCGTTCGCCAGCAACCCGGAGTGGCACAAGAACGAGTCGGTCATGCCTGGCAAAACCTAGAGCCCATCTCATATCTGAGATGGGTTCTCTAGTTCCCGTCTCGCGGGGAGGCACGCGCCTCCCCGCCCCGCTGAAGTGAATTCACTGCGCCTGCGGCGCTCCCTCGCCTTCGGCTCGGGCCGTAGTCCTCCGTGGACTCCGTCCAGCTAGCTGGACTCCGTCCACTTCGGTTCAGCAGGGCCCCACCCTACGCGGCTCGTCGCGTTCGCTCCTCGCAACCAAGATGTGCTCTAGGAGGCTGGTGTGAAACACCAGCTGTCCAAATCGGCGGAGCCGCCGCGTGGAGGGGAGGCTCAAGAAGCTTTGCTTCTTGAGGGGAGGAGGCGCGTGCCTCCTCCCCCAGGACAAGGCCCTAGGAGGCTGGGTTTGAAAAACACTAGCCTCCTAGGCTCGAGTTGGGCGGAAATCAGGAAGTTGGATTTAGGGTGGATGCCCCCACCCCGTCCGTCCTCGCGCTACGCGCTGCGGGCGGGCGGCCTCCCCCAAATCGCCCGCGAGCGGGCTCAGGGGGAGGGAAAGCTAG
>DATEDZ010000197.1:0-15684 GCA_035281385.1 Polyangiaceae bacterium | reverse complement strand
CATCGCTGTCCGGCGGAATGCAATGCCGGACAGCGATGCAGACCCGGCCCCATTGAAGCTTCCGGGTCCGGGTCTGCATCGCTGTCCGGCATTGCATTCCGCCGTGTTCGCGCGGCGGCCCCATTGAAGCGCTCGATGCTTACAGCGGGTCTTCGGGGTCATAGGCCATTCCGCCGTGTTCGCGCGGCGGCCCCATTGAAGCAACATGGAGCGCGGTCCACTGCGTGGTGTCGTCCAACATTCCGCCGTGTTCGCGTGGCGACCCCATTGAACCACCGCTTGTTATGCCCACGTGGGCGAGGCAGCGATAGCGCGATGGTCGTGTTCGAGACCGCCGGCGGCATGGCGAAGCCGTTCGGCAGGCCCTCATCCAGCACCGTGACGTATTCCAGCCGAGTGGGCAGTCGCCAGTCGGTTGGCCCGCCAGATCCAGAGTCTCGCAGTAACTCACCGCAGCGGCTTGCGCCTTCTCGGTCGCTTCCGGGTTCAGCTGCCAGACCGGACCCGTCACCGAGTCGGTCATGGTCGTGGTGGTGGTGGTGTAGCTCGGCGCGTTGATGCGGTAGGTGCCGTCCTGCCCGAAGAAGGCATCGCTGATTTGAGGGCAAGGGTTACCTGAGTCACGAGCTTTCGATTCTGATCTTGGCTGCGTGCGCAGGCGTCAACTTCCTGATCGTGGCGCTGCTGTCGCTGATGCTCGGCTTCCAGTGTCATTTCGCGGGCTGGCGTGGCCGCGCTCGCTGGCTCGTGGCGGCCGCTGCCGGTGCGTACTTCGTGACGCTGCTGGTGAATGCGTTACGCATCACGCTTTCCGTCGCGCTGGCGCACTTGGCAGCGCGTACGTTCGGCCTTACGTTTCAAAGCGTACATCGCCTGCTCGGTATCGTGATCTACCTGGCAGCGCTGGGTGTTATATGTCTGACGGTTCAACATTGCGGTCAGGCTTTGCCGCCTCGAAAGGTCGGACACACGGCCGCGCCCGGCCTGCCCGGAAAAGGCCACCTGCTGCTGCTCGCGTTGGGCTGCTACGCGGGCATGACGCTGGTCATTCCGCTGCTGCACTGGGCTTATCGAACCCGGAGTATTTGGAGCCATGCGGCCCCAGTGTCGGTTCTGGTGGGAGGCCTGCCGGCGTTAGTTTTTGCCGCCAAGGGTCGTACCTGGGATGATGGTCGGCATGAATTCCGATCCTCAGAGCACCCCCAGCCCGAGCCAGTCGCGCATCAGTCGGCTGCCAGGGGGTGAGCCGAAGTACGAGTTCTTCAAGGTCATTCAAGGGTACCTCGACCAGGCTGCCAAGCTGGTGCAGTTGCCCGAGCACGTGCGAGCGATTCTGGCTCAGCCCAAGAACGAGATCATCGTGAACTTCCCGGTCAAGATGGACAGCGGGGAGTTCCGGGTCTTCAAGGGTTACCGGATCCAGCACAACAACCTGCTCGGGCCCTACAAGGGTGGCATGCGCTATCACGAGTCGGCGGGGCTCGACGATTTCAAGGCGCTCGCCGCCATGATGACCTGGAAGTGTGCGCTCATGAACCTGCCGTACGGCGGCGCCAAGGGCGGTATCAAGTTCAACCCGCGTGACGTGTCGCGCGCGGAGCTCGGCCGCATCACGCGCCGCTTCTTCCACTCGCTCGGTGGCAACATCGGCCCCGATTACGACATCCCGGCGCCCGACGTGGGTACCAACGCGCAGGTCATGGCCTGGGCGCTCGATACCTACATGAACACGGTGGGCCTGGTCATCAAGCAGGACGTGCAGGGTGTGGTCACCGGCAAACCCGTTGCCAGTGGGGGCACGTTGGGCCGTGAAAAAGCCACCGGTCAGGGCCTCGTGCACTGCGTGATCCAGTGGGCCAAGTACAATCGCTTCGATCTCAAGGGCAAAAAGCTGAGCGTGCAGGGCTTCGGTAACGTGGGCTCGAACGCCGCGGTCCTGCTCAGCCACCTGGGCGTGTCGCTGGTCGCGGTCGGCGATCACACCGGCTACCTCTACAATCCGGAAGGCTTCAACGCGCATCGCCTGCAGCAATACGTAGCCAAGCACGGCTCGATCGCCGGCTATGCCAACGGGACGCAGATCTCGCGCGAGCAGTTCTTCGGCAGCGCCGCCGAGATCTTCATCCCCGCCGCGCTCGAGAATCAGATAGGTCCCGGTGAGGCCGAGGCGCTGCAATGCACGCTGGTTGCAGAGGGGGCGAACGGCCCCTGTTCGCCCGAGGGTGAGGCCATTCTGCGGCGCCGCAACATCGAGGTCTTGCCCGATGTGCTGGCCAACGCGGGCGGTGTGACCGTGAGTTACTACGAGTGGGTCCAGAACAAGCGCAGCGAGACCTGGACGCTCGAGGAAGTGGACGACCGCTTGGAGCGCGCCATGATCGAGGCCTACGACCGGATGCAGCAGTTCGCGGAAGTGCACAAGTGTGACTATCGCATTGCCTGCTACGGTGTCGCACTCGAGCGCCTGAAGAAGGTGTACGAAGAGCGCGAGATCTTTCCGTAGACCCATCTCTTGGGGATGGTGTTTGCTGTCCTTTCCATCGGCAGCGCAGCTCCCGTCCGCTGAAGTGAATTCTCAGCGGGGCCCCACCTTCAGGTTTTGGCGCCCCAGCCCCAAACTGCAGCCGCTACAGCTCTGCTGTTCGAAAATCGATGTCCATTCGACGGATGATCTTTAGCGCAGCTGGGGAATGCCGTTGATCCTGCGTGCTGCGTTTGCGGATGGCTTTGGGCGCGCTGGTGCTCGCAGGCGTGGTTGCTTGCGGTCAGACGCCGGACCACCCGGCTGCCCCCGAGGCGCCCGTGGCGGAGCCAAGCGCGGAGCTGGAGTTACCGCCGGGTGGTGAGCTGGACGCCTGCGTGGGGGTGGTGGCGAGCGCGGAGTCTCTGCCGGTCGATCTGTTCGCGCTGGTCGATGGCTCGGGCTCGATGCGCGAAGCGACCTTCACCGGCGTGTCCAAGTGGAACGCCACCAAGGCTGCGTTTCGCGACTTCCTGCACCGCGCGCCATCCGGCATGGGGTTCGGACTCTCGCTCTTCCCCAGGCCTGGCGATGATACCGCGTCCTGCGAGGCGCAGCACTACCGCGACGCTGCGTTGCCGATCGGTGACGTGAGCCAGATGAGCGGCGGTGTGCTCGACCAGCTCGAGGCCGTCACGCCGTACGGCCAGACGCCCACCGCGCCTGCCTTCACCGCCGCACTGGAGCTTGCGACGGCTCACGCGCTCGAGCATCGCGAGCGTTCGGTAGTCGTGGTGCTCGCCACGGATGGACTACCCACCACGTGTGATCCCGTCGATGCGCGAGCGCTCGCCGCCCTTGCCCGAGCCGCGCTGCGTGGCGCCGCTCACGTGCGAACGCTCGTCGTCGCCTCGCACTCCCTCACCGGCTCCGACCAGCGCCGCTTCGACGTGATCGCAGCCGCAGGCGGTACCGGCCGTGCGCTCAGCATCGATCCGCGCGCCGATTTCGCCGCGCAGCTGAGCCAGGCCCTGGGTGCCGCCGCTACCAAGCGAGTCGCGTGCGACCTGGCGCTTCCGGAGCCGCCTCAGGGCGAACGAATCGACTACGACGCCGTGAACGTCGTGCTCAGCGCGGAGGGCTCACGCATCACCTTCCCACGCGTCAGCGGCGCCGAGAGCTGCGACGCGGCTGGCGGCTGGTACTACGACGTCGATCCGACGCTGGGCGCCCCCTCCCGCCTCAACATGTGCAGGGCGTCGTGCGATCGCTTGAGCGACACCGGCGCCGCGGAGCTCCAGGTCGAGCTCGGCTGCCGAACCATCGTTCACTGACGCTCCGTACGGCTGCGCACGAGTCAACGCGAGGGCGATTGCATGCCGCCCATCGCGAGCAAGCTGTCGGACTCGAAGGGCGCAGAGCTACTCGCCCAGGGATTGACGGCCCTCACCGCCTGCCCCTGAGCAGCGGGCCGAGCCGGACTATCAGCCGAAAAATTCAAGACGATCGCGCTTGAACGCCTGCTCGGCTAAGATCAGGCTATGGCTGACCTCGATCCCGAGCAGCACCAGGTCGTGTTTCGCATTGCCGTGATCGGCGGTGTGGGCCAGCGCTTCCTCGAGCTCATCAACGCCAAGGACGGTGAGCTCGAGCTTCCGGCGGTCGCCGGCTACAAGCCGCGCTTCGTCTTCCAGCTGTTTCCCGATGATCCTTGGGCAGGCGACGGACATGATGCGGCGCCCCTCGAACAGCTCGTCCCCAGCTTGGACGCGCTGGTTCTGACCGACGACTTCGCGGCAGGCACTCACTACTCCGCGGCTGGGGTCGAACGGCTCTCCAAGATCCTCGCTCCGCTCAAGTTGCGCATCCCGAGCGCGGTGTTCGGCGGACCGGCGCTGGCCGAAGAGTGGGGGTCGCTCTCCGGAGTGCCGGTGCTGCACGTCGCCGACCCGCGCGGCGAGGATGCGCTGTCGATCATCAAGGCGCTGGTGAAGGCGCTACTACGCACGAGCATCCGCAGCACGCCGCCGCCGCCGGCGACTTAGCGCAGAAATCACCTGCGAATGGCACCTGCGCGGCGCCGCGCTCACGAATCCGATCGACTTAGGCCGCCACGGCCCTGTCCACAGTTGTGGGTGGTTCTGGACCGCCCGCAGAACTCTCGGATGTAGCGATCGTAGCGAGGTCGCAAAACGGCTAAGCATCGATTCGGCCGTTGCTTGCTCCACCTATTGCGCCTCGTCGAGGACTCGGCTCCACACTCCCGCTGCGGCATCAGGATCGCAGCCCTCGATCAGCACTAGCATTCTTCAATCGAGCCAGCGAGGCGCGTCTCGGGTGGGCACGGGGAAAGAGCGTCAACGGCACGCCGCTCGAGCCGAGCTGCCTCATGGAACAACACGCAAGCATCGAAGATGGTCGCTTCGGTGCCCTCGGCCAAGAGCGCGGGTGGCTCGAAGCTTCAGCTTGCTGCTGGAGACGAGGTTGACCTCGTGATGCTCCGCGGCGGCGCTCATGGCTTGATCTGCTCCATGGTGCTGATTCTGGGGGCGGACCACAAGGAAAGATGAACTTCAGCAATATCGGCGCGTGCGGATCGTATGACAGCTTTTTCTGGCGATTGAGGCAGTACCAGTCCGACCCGTGTTGGTCGGCACCCCGCATGCCCCGCATGACCCATGGAGTGTTATCCGCGGTTTCACTCGCGAAGCGATCTGTGGCGTGTGTGCGCCAACTGGCTTGGCGGCCTGTAACATGCATCGTTGCGAGCAAGTGCCTGCGCCTTGAGCCGCGCAGACGCCGGTGCAAATCCGCGAAAGTCGAAGTCTTTCGTGCTACCCTGCACCCCAGTGAAGAGGAAGGCCACGCTGCGTGTCTGGACGCCCGACTACGGCAAGGTGGTGCTCAAGCTCGATCGCGATGACGAGCGAACTCTCTACTTTCTGCAGGAAACGCTGGATCTCGGGCTCTGGGCTCAGCTTCGGCGGTTCCCGCCCGACGTGGTTGCGCGACTGCTTCCCCGCCTGACGCTTTCCCCCCACCGGCGCAAGCTGCTTGAGATCTGGATCGAAGAAAAAACCGCCGCAGCGACCGCCTGAGTTGCTTCCTTGGCAGGCAAGGGTAGTTGCGGCAGTGGTCAAGACGCCGCTGGCGAGCGCGCTGACGTTCGGGGGCGGGACGGCGCTTGCTGTTGCGTACCTGCACCATCGGCTCTCGGAGGATCTCGACTTCTTCTCGCTGCGTGAAGTCGAGCAGCACGAGATCCTGCCGCTAGTGGAGGCGTTGAAGCAAAGTCGCCTGAGTGTCGACCAGCAGATCGAGGGGCCGCGTCGGATCTTGGTGCTATCGAACGCGAAGGGACAGGTCGGGCACATCGATGTCTCCTACTACCCCTTTGACCCGATCGATCGGCCTACGCCATGGCAAGGGCTGCGCATTGATTCCTTGCTTGACATGACCGTCAACAAGGTGCAGGCCGTGCTCACGCGATTCCGTCCACGTGACTTCGTGGATCTTTATTTCCTGCTTCGCGAAGGCCGCGAACGAGACCTCTCACGATTGCTCGGCTTCGTTCGCGCGAAATTCGGGGACGGGTGCGGATCGCATGGCGCTTGCGGAACGATTCCTCCGCGTCGCGGAGATCCATGACCTTCCGCGGCTAAGCTCGGACGATCTCGAGCGCCCGGTGACAAAATAGTGAAACGCCCGGTGTTGGGTGAATCACCGGGCGTTTCGATTTTCGGAGGAGTAACGGATGCGAAAAACGTAGCGAGAGTCGCGCTCAGGCCGCGCTGGCCATCAGCTCCTTCAGCCGGGCAATGGCGCGCGAGTGCAGCTGCGAGATGCGGGGCTCGGAGACGCCGAGCTCGACGCCCAGGTCCTTGAACTTGACGCCGCGGAAGTAGTGCGACGAGACGATGTGGCGCTCGCGTTCGGGCAAGAGCTCGACGGCTTTGACCAGCGTCTCCTGCGCGAACTTGGCGGCCACGGCGCTCTCGCTGCTCGAAGCGTCCGCCAGACAGCGGTTCTGCTCCCACTCGCTGACATCGTCGATGCGAACCACGCTGGGCGGCGGGACGTAGGCGTCGGTCCCGGCGTTGGCTTCGGCGGCGGCGCGAGCCCGGCGCGGCAGCCAGTCCTGGGCGCGCAGCTCGTCGAGGATGGCGCCGCGGATGCGGACGCGCACATACCACTCGAAGCTCTCGTCGCCGCCGTCGGGATGACGGCGAATGGCGTCCCACAGGCCGCTCATGCCAGCCGCAATCAGGTCCTCGCGGAGGACGTTGCGCGGCAGCTTGCGCTGAAAGCCTCCGGCGATCTTGCGAACCAGAGGCGTGAACTCCTCGAGCAGACGCTGGGCACGGCGCGCCTCCATCTCAGCGCGCTTGCTCTTCGAGATGCGTGGGCTCTTGCTCGGGCCGGGCACGAGCGCGGCCGGCAATATCGAAACCGGGCGCCGCACCTGGCGCACCGCACGGGGCTCGTGGCGGCGCGCCGGACGGGGCAGCAGGCTGGGGCGAGCGACAGCGCTCTTTGACTTGGTCCTGCGCGACGTGGGTTCCGGCTCCACCTGGAGCTCGAGGTCGAAGTCGCTGAAGTCGGCAAGCTTGGCGGCAATAGCGTCCATGGGTAAGGGTCTCCGGTGGGGTTACGAGCACTAGTGCAGCCGTCGTGCCATGCGCTGCCATGGCTGAAATCCCGTGGTTTTGCGACTTAAGGCCTATTTAGGGGGGTCTCAGCCGACCCAGTCCGGCAAGGTCCCGCAACCCCGGATGCCAACGATTTGACGTAGATACGTATCGAGTCGAGACGATGGGGTAGGGGGTCCTGGCGGACCCATGGCTCAGTTCAACTGGAGATTTGATCTATAAAATCAAATTGTTAAAGGAGAAATGGGGGAGGGTATCAGCTGACCTGACGGACGTCTCGACCAGATACGGAGCCCTGTTTTCGTCTCGTCCCGAGGCGCCTGGAACACCTCAGCGCACTTCAGAGCACGCCGGGAGCAAGCCGGTTTTTTGGCTGTCCCCCTAGTGGGGTGCGAACATTTGGGAGCGCGAAATTTCAGCGCCACGACGAAAGCTCGGAAGCACAGTCATGGGCGAAGGAAAGAACCTGGTCGGAGTCGATATCGGCTCGGCTTCGATCAAGGTCTGCCAGGTCAAAGACACCAAGAAGGGCATTGGTCTGCTTCGCATCGGCTATGCCCCGCTGGCGCCTTCGGTGATCGTGGACGGCCAGGTGATGGACGCCGGCGCGGTGACCGAGACCTTGGCCAGGGTATTTCACGACGCCAAGATCAAGCAGAGGGAGTGCGCGCTCGCGGTCTCGGGCCAGAGCGTGATCATCCGCAAGATCTCGGTGCCGATGATGACCGACGCCGAGCTGGCCGAGCAGATCCAGTGGGAGGCCGAGCAGCACATCCCCTTCGACATCAAGGACGTGCGGGTCGACTACCAGGTGCTACGCAAGCGCCCCGAAGCCAGCCAGATGGACCTGCTGCTGGTCGCCGCCAAGCGCGATCAAATAGAGGAGTACGCGAACCTGGCGCGCAACGCGAAGCTCAAGCCGGTCGTTTGCGACATCGATGCGTTCACGGTCCAAAACCTGTTCGAATACTCGCGCGGCTTGCCGCCGGACCAGACCATCGCAGTCATCAACGTTGGCGCAAGCCTTTCCTCGCTCAACATCATCGCCAACGGCGTCAGCGCGTTCACGCGCGAAATCGCCAACGGCGGCAACGTGATCACCGAGGAGATCCAGAAGCAGCTGGGCGTGCCGCACGATCAGGCAGAGGCCTACAAATGTGGCGGCGCAGCCAGCCCGGATGACCCCAATCGTCCCGGCATGATCCCGCACCAGGTGGTGCAGGTGATCGAGGCGGTCACCGATTCGATCGCCGCGGAGATCCAGCGCAGTCTGGACTTTTTCATGGCTACCAGCGGTGAGGCCGAGATCGCGCGCATCTACGTGACCGGGGGCTCGGCCAACCTGCTTTCGCTGGCGCAGGCAATCGAACGGCGGGCGCGCGTGGCGGTCGAGACCTGGCCGCCCACCGAGCGGCTCTCGATCGAGGCGCGCGAGGTAAGCACGCAGCTACTCCAGCAGCGCGCTGCCCAGCTGTCCGTCGCGCTCGGTCTGGCGCTGCGCAAGGAACGTGAGGCGCGCGCATGATTCGCATCAACCTACTCGCGCAAAAGAAGCGCGCGGAAAAGTCCGAGGGCAGCCAGGTTTGGCTAGCCGTCGTGATGGTCGTCGTGCTGGCCGAGGTCGCGGCCTTGTTCGTGCTGCACAGCGTCAAAGCCGAGGAACTGTCGGATCAGGTGCGCAAGAACGCCGAGCTGACCAGCCAGATCGAGCAAGCCAAGCGCAACGTAGCCAACCATGACCAGGTCAAGGGCGAGCTTGCCTTGCTGCGGGCCCGCGAAGAAGCCATCCAGAAGCTACAAAGCGCGCGCACTGGTCCGACCGCGATTCTGATGGAGCTGGCGCGCATCCTGACTCCGGGTCGGGGCCCCAGCGTGGATCCGGATCGGTTGGCGCAGCTGCGTCGCGACAATCCGCTCTCGGTCTTCAATCCCAACTGGGACGCGCGTCGGCTGTGGCTCACCGGCTTCGTGGAGTCGCAGCGCCGACTCAAGATCGACGGTAACGCGCGCGACGGCGAGGACGTGAGTGAGCTGGCGCGCCGCCTGAATCTTTCGAGCTTCTTCTACGACGTCAAGTTGTTGCCGGCGACGCGGGACAAGGACTTCGTGAAGTTCTCCATCGAAGCGAAGGTGAGGTACTAGTGGCTCGCGGAGATTCGGTGCTCGCTAGATTGCCCCCGCTCGCCAAGCTGGGCGTCGGCGTGCTGTTCGCGGTGCTGATTGGCGTGGCTTATTTCGTGGTGTTCTACGGTGACCTGGCCAGCTCCATCACCGCGGAAAAGAGCAAGGAAGAAAAGCTGCGCAGCGAGCTTTCGACGGCGCGCAAGAACGAGTTTTCCTACCAGCAGGACCTGGCAGAGCTGAGCGACCGGCAGCAGCGCCAGCGCGAGCTGGTCAAGATCCTACCCACCGAGACCGAGTATCCCGCGTTCCTCAGCGCAGTTCAGAACGTGGCTAACGTTTCGGGCATCGGGCTGACCGCGTGGTCGCCGCTGCCGGAGGTGCCGGAGCAGTTCTACGCGCGCGTGCCGATGAAGGTAGAGCTCCGCGGGCGCTACCACCAGGTGGCGAAGTTCTTCCACGGAGTGGGCCAGCTCGACCGCGTCATCAACATGGAGAACATCACGCTGACCGACCCCAAGCTCGAGGGTGAGGACGTCGTGGTCAAGGTGGACGCGCTGGCCACCGCGTTCCGAGCCAAGGTCGAGGGTGACGCTGCCGCGCCGGTCGACAAGCGCGGCGCCAAGCAGGGTAAGCCATGATTCGCAGCTTGCTTTGTTTCAGTCTCGCGCTCACGCTGCTCAGCTGCGGTGACGACCCTCCTGCCTCCACCGCGCCGAGTGCGGCCGGTAGTGCGGCGAAAGCGCCAGCAGGTACGCCTGGTCCCGCCAAGCCTGAAGCGCCTGCCGCTTCAGCTGCGCCGGCCGGGCCGCCCCC
This sequence comes from Polyangiaceae bacterium, assembly GCA_035281385.1. Taxonomy (GTDB): domain Bacteria; phylum Myxococcota_A; class Polyangia; order Polyangiales; family Polyangiaceae; genus PMG-095. The sequence continues at coordinate 5,637 of DATEDZ010000197.1, read as the reverse complement.
TAAATTCGAGATTGTCGAGGCAGAGTTCACCGAAAGCGAGCGCAGTCGGGACCCCTTCCGCTCCTTCAAAGACGCCTTCGGGGAGGAGACGCACGGCACCGCCAAGTCGCAGCGCGAGGTGGTTCTCTCGCAGTTTACGATCGATGAGCTCAAGCTGATCGGCATCGTGACTCGCGTGCAGCCTGCCCGGGCCATGCTGGTGGACCCACAGGGCACCGGCCACGTGGTGCACCGCGGGCAGTTCGTGGGCCGGGCCGATATCGTGCAGGCTGCGGGCCGCACCGGCGCCAGCTACGAGATCAACTGGCGTGTGGATCGCATTCGCGATGGCGACATCGTCCTGATCCGCGAGGATCCCGCCAATCCCGACGTGCCCAGCGCCACCCGCGTCATCCCGCTGCGCCCCGAAGGCAGCGAGGTCAAAGGTCGTTAGAGGGGTTCTTGTTCTCCTCCGCCCCTTGCATAGGTCGTCCCGCGTCCATCGTGACCTGAACTGGATCCACTCGCGCTGCGCGCTCGCCAACGACTCGACGCCCCTCGACGGCTCGACGACACCCGGAGTGGTGCCCTGGCAAGCTCCGAATCCCAGCAAATTTGTTCGTCTTTGAGAGAGAACGGTACGCTTACGAAACGGACGCTGAATGAGGCCGAATTTGCCTGTTTTTAGCCAGATCACGACTTTCGGAGCCCCCGTATGAGCCCGCTTTCGACACGCTTGGCCAGGGCCCTCTCGCTCGCTGTGTCGCTCACGGCCCTTTCGAGCCTCGCCTTCGCAGCAGGGCCCGAGCGGGTCGCGACCCATCTCGAGCTGAAAGCCGCGGACAGCCCCGGCTCGGCACGGCTGCGCATGAGCTTCAGCGAACCGCCGACCTACACGGCGCGCCTGGAGCGTGGTGGGACACGGCTGATCGTGGATGTGCCGTCCAGCCTGAGCAAGAGCGTGCCCAGCGCGCTGCTCGAAAAGGTGGGCGTGGTCAGCGGGGTGATGGTGCAGTCTTTCGCGGCCAACGGTGGCCGCACCACGCGGCTCCTGCTCACGCTGCTCGAGGTCTCGCGCTACTCGGTGGCGATCGACGGTAACGACCTAGTCGTGGCTGTGGCGCCGGGCAAAGAGGGACACATCGAGGCGCTGCCGAGGGCCAGCGTGGAACGTGCCGTAGCCGCGGCCAATGAGCCTTGCAAGGTGCTCGATGTCCGCTTCCAGCACGCTGAAAGTCATGACGAGGTCGTGATCGACCTGAGCCAGCTGACCGACTACAAAGAGGTTTCGCGCGAAAGCGGCCGGCGCACGTTGACGCTGGCCTGCAGCAAGCTGTCGGACCAGCTGACCCGCACGCTGGATGTTTCGGCTTTTGCTGGCCGCTTGAGCGACGTCTCGAGCTACTCGCGCGCCGAGGACAAGAGCGGCGTCGTGATCGACGTCGATGCCCGCGGCGAAGTGGACACGCGGGTCTCGCGCCGTGGCTCGAGCCTGGTCTGGACCTTCGTGAGCAAGGGCGTTCGTGAGCCGTCGACCGTGACCGGGGTCGGTCTCGATGGTGGCACCGCACGCAAAACTCGGACCGTTCACATCGAACGTCCCATGACTGACCTGCAGGAAGTGGTCTCGGGCTTCCAGCCGCAGGCCGTCGAGACTCGGGGTGACGGCGCTCAAGCTGGCGCCTTCGGGCCGAACGTGCTCGGGCAGCAGGCGCGCGCCTTCACGGGTCGACGCATCGATTTGGATCTGAAGGACGCGGACATCCACAACGTACTCCGGCTGCTGGCCGACGTTGGCCAGGTGAACATCGTGACCGCCGACAACGTGCAGGGCAGCGTCACGATCCGCATGCGTAACGTGCCCTGGGATCAGGCGCTCGACATCGTGCTGCAGTCCAAGGGCCTGGGCATGGTGCGCCAAGCCAACATGATCCGCGTCGCGCCGATGGAGGTCCTCGAAAAAGAGCGCGCCATGCAGATCGCGCGGCGGCAGCAGGAAGTGCTGCTGGCCCCGATCGAGACGCGATTGATTCCAGTCAGCTATGCGCAGGCCAACGAGCTGCAGGACCGCGCCCGGCCGCTGCTCTCCGAACGCGGCTCGATCGCGGTCGACGAGCGCACCAACGTGCTGATCGTGCGCGACGTCGCGGGCAACTTGAACCAGATCGAGGAGCTGACGCGCTCGCTGGATACGCAGACGCCGCAGGTGCTCGTCGAAGCCCGCATCGTGGAAGCTACCAGCCGCTACATTCGCGATGTCGGCATCCAATGGGGCGGCGATGCGACCTTCTCCGCCGCCACCGGCAACCCAACCGGCCTGGCGTTCCCCAACGCGGTCGGGGTCGCGGGCGGCGCCAGCGACGGCAACACGCCAACCGCTGGCCTGAGCCCCTTCGCCAACTCCGTCGCCAATCCGAATTTCGCGGTCAACCTGCCGGCAGCGGTCGGCACCGGGTCCGGCGGTGCGCTCGGCCTGACCTTCGGCTCGATCGACAACACCATCAATCTGGCCGTGCGTCTGTCCGCCGCGGAGTCGAGCGGTATGCTGCGCATCCTCTCGAGCCCGCGCATCCTGACGCTCGACAACCGCGAGGCGCGCATCTCGCAAGGCACCCTGATTCCGTTCTCGCAGGTCAGCGCTCAAGGCGTGCAGACCACGTTCCAAGAGGCCAAGCTGCAGCTGCTCGTCAAGCCTCACGTGACGGCTGACGGCAGCGTGTCCATGCACGTGAAGATCAACCGCGACGAGCCGGACTTCAACCAGACGTCGGCTCGCGGTGATCCGACCATCCTCAAGCGCGAGGCGGAGACCGACCTGCTCGTGCTCGACGGGCATACCGCAGTCATCGGCGGCATCTTTACCCGCAACACGGGCCGAAATCTGGATCAGGTGCCGTTCTTCGGAGACATCCCGCTGATCGGCCTGCTTTTCCAGCGCCGCAGGGCCAGCGACAGCCGCGGTGAGCTCGTGATCTTCCTGACCCCGCGCATCGTGAATCGAGCCGAAGCGCTAGGTCGCTGAAGAACTAGGAGGCTGGTGTTTTTCAAACCCAGCCTCCTAGGTTTCTGGTTCTCAGGGAGGAGGCACGCGCCTCCTCCCCTCAAGAAGCAAAGCTTCTTGAGTCTCCCCTCATACGCGGCGGCTCTGCCGCTTTGGACAGCTGGTGTTTCACACCAGCCTCCTAGCCCGCGCCCAGGCGCCTGCGGCTCTCTTGCTCGATGAGCGCATCCACCGCCAACCTTATGACTGAAGGACGGCTTTCAGCACTGACTTGCATACCAGCGGTAGTCACCTTAGTATTACCAATCGGTATGGCAGCGAAAGCGAAAATCGCCGTGAGTTTGGCGCCCGAGGTGCTGAAGCTCGTCGACCGCCACGCCCGGGGCCGCTCGCGGTCGCAAACCATCGAGCAGGAGCTCTTGCGCGCCCTGCGAGCCCGCGAATGGGAGCGACTTTCCGCACAGCTCGAACCCGAGGCCGCGGAAGAGCAAGCCGCCTGGGCTGAATCGGCGTTCGCGGCCGCGCATGATGCGCTCGCTCGTGAGGAAAAGCCACGCCGCGGTCCGCGCCGCACCGCCCGTCGATGATTTGCCGCGGGTACATTTATCACGTCGCTCGGTTGTTTCGGGATCCGAAGGAGTCTCGCCCGGTGTTGGTCATGACGAGCGACGCGAGAAATCTCGATCCGCGCTCGCCGACGATCGTTGGCATTCCGCTCACGACGAGCCTGAAGGGGGGTGCGTTCCGTGTGCTGCTCCGGAAAGGTATGGGCGGACTTTTGCTACCTTCGGAGGCTGCCTGCGAGCAGATCGTTCAGGTTCCGAAGCGAAACTTTCTCGCCGATCAACGTGGTGTCGTGAGACCGCTCGGCGCGCGTCTCGACGATGGATTACTGGAAGAGGTGGTGGTCGCCGTCGTCAACGTGGTGAGCGCGTAGCCACGGCCAGATCGTCGTCGACGTGCTCGGTGATCGGCTCGGTCTGCAGCGTGGCGCTGCGATAGCGACCGGCCACCATCTGCCAGCGTTGGGCGAGCTGCTCCCAGTCCTTCTCGCCTGGACCAACCCCAACCGCCGAACAGTGTCGCGTCGGGCGCGTGCGAGTAGATGCCCTCCCACGGCTTGGTGTCGCCGTTCATCAGCGCCAGCGCAGCAGCCTGCATACACCGGTGAAAGTCGGCAAACGATTCGCGCGCAGACTCGGGCGCAGCCGGCGCCGAGCTGGCTGGTCGTGCTGCCGAGCCCAAAGCCCGATCGCAGGCGGACCGCAAGGAGGCTACCGCGGCGTCGATCAGCTTGCTTTCGGCACCAGCAAGCGCAAGCACTGTCGCAAGAGCCGCTCGACATCGAGATCCGGCTCCCTGCCGAGCGCTTGGCCGATAGCGGTGAGTGCCTCGCTGCGCCCCAAGCCGAGGTTGCCGAGAGACGAAAGCACCTTGCCCGCTGCCTCGAGCGGCTGCTTGCGGGCTGGCGCTGGCTCGGTCCGGCGCGCTGGGGTTCTGGCGTGGATCATCGCCTCGATGTGCGACTCGCCGAAGACCTGCCGGGCATTTTCAAGATTGTGCGCTCGACAGAGGAGACACAGATTTTCGAGCGTCGTAGGGCCGGCGAGCGCAAACGGCGTTCGGTGCTCGATCGTCAGAAAAGCGCTGTTCAGCACAGCGGCGGCCCTCGCTATCGATGAACGTGCACTGCGCTTGGTCCCGCTCCCACACCGCGCGCCGGATCGCGACGGGCACATGACGCGAGCCCGGCTTGAGCTTGCGCGGCTTGCCCGCCCCGAAGCGTTTGCGGATCTCTTGCTCGATGAGCGCATCGAGCGCCCGCTCGAACAGCTCGCCCAGATCGCCGCTCGAAAGCGCGTGGCTCAGGAGCTGGCGCGCCTTGTCGAGCTTCTCATAAAGCTCGGCTCGGGCCGTAAACTCCACCCGCAAGCGCAGCTAACCGGATGCGCTTGAGCGACCGATGGCTGGGCGGCTCCCAGCGTCAGCTGCATCGCTGCGGGCCCCGGGACTTCGGGGCTCACGGGCTCGAGCCTGGGCGGCACGTCCGGTCGCGGAAACCAGCGTGCGATGAGCTCCTCGATCTGACGCCGTGACTTGCCCCGTGCCTCGCCGAGCAGCGCCGCCGCATTGGCTTCGGTCAGGTGCTGCGAGAGCAGAAATAGCCCGGTCAGGTGCAGTGCTCCGGCGCGAAGCTCCTCGAGCACCTGGGGCAGGCGCAGCGCGAGCTGGGCGACGCGGTGGCGCTTGAGCGCGGCGTCCTCGGCATAGCCGAGCCGATCGATGCAGTAGCGGTAGAGCGAAGAGACGGACAAGCGCAGGTAGAGCCGACGGCGCTCCATTTCGACCAGGTGCTCGATCACGTCGAGCGTCGCATGGCGTTCGGCTTGAACGAGCGCGGGCAGGCGCGCCACGAGCTCGGAATCAGAGAGTGAGCAGAGCGATGACATCCTTCTGCCATAACACGACGATTTTCGAGCTCCTGCAGGGCCGCCAGCAGCGCGTTTCGCGAGCCGGAACGCGTGCGAAGTCATCGATGCTCCTGATCGCGCGCCACAGCGCGGCTGAGACGCGGCAAGCCGTCATGCCTACGCGAGCACGCTTCGACGAGCGACCTTGCTCCGCAACCTCGTCTCAACAAAAATCGCTTGCTCGAT
>DATEDZ010000196.1:0-23936 GCA_035281385.1 Polyangiaceae bacterium | reverse complement strand
CGCGCCGCGAGCTCGGGCGACATGCGTCGAGTGACGAGGAATGACGGCACTCAGCTCACTCCGCCCGTGCTGCCCAGCTGGCGCACTCGCAAATTGTGCTGGATCAGGGCCGAAAGCTGCTCGCCGGTGACGCCGAGCCGTTCGGCGGTGTGGGCGGCGAGCGAAGAGCCGGCGACGCCGGGAACGAATTGGTAGGTGGGGCGGCGCTGGTCGTCGAGCTGCACCTGGATGAACGCCAGGTTCGGGATCTTGCCGGCCTTTTGCAAGCGCTCGGCGAAGACCAGAAAGTGCGTGCTGATGAAGGCTTGCGGCTCGAGCTGGTTGAGCATCGTGACCACCAGCTCGAAGATCTGTTCGCCTTCGGAAGGGTTGGTGCCCGAGCAGAGCTCGTCGAGCAAGACGAGCGCGCCGGGCGGCAGTTTCTCGAACAGGCTGCGGATGCGCAGCAGCTCGGTGCCGAGGCGTCCCTCGGCCTGATCGGCCTTGGCTTCTTCGATGAGCGAGGCGACCAGGCTCGAGGCCCACGCGAGGCGGGCGACGCGTGCGGGCACGAAGACGCCGTTTTGCGCCAGCAGCTGGACGAGGCCCAGCGACTGCAGCAGCCGTGTTTTGCCGCCCGAGTTGGGACCGGTGATGAGCGAGGTGGACGCGAGGCGCGCGCTCGTCACGTCACACGCGACCGGTACGATGCCGCTCATGAGGAGCAGCGGATTGAAGAGGCCGCGGAGCTCGCGCGGCTCGGACGGCTCGACCCAGTCGGGCAAGCAGACGCTGAGTCCGGCGGCGGCTGCGTCGTCGCGAAAGCCGAGCGCGCCGAGGTAAAACTTCAGATCGCCGAGCAGCTGCACGAGCGCGACCAGCTCGAGCTCGAGGCCGGAAACGACGGCGTCGACCAGGCGCGCGAGCACTTCGCCGTCGCTGAAGCGGTAACCGCGGACGAAGAGCTCGAGCTTGGCGAGCCAGCGCCGCCAGACCGGATTGACGAACGGGTTGTCGGTGTTTTCATTGACCGCGAGGACGTGGAAGCCGTTGACGCTGCCGTCGGCGCCGATGCTGACCCGCACATCGGCGCTGGCGAGCCGCGCGTCGCATTTCAGGAGATCTTGGAGGGCTGCGTAGGGCTCGCTTTGGATCACGGCGGTGCCGAATTCGTGCAGACGGCGCAAGGCCGATTCGGCGCCGGCAAAGCTTTGGGCGAGGGCGTCGATGATGGATTGGAAGACGTGCAGGATGTCGAGGCGGCGGCGGTTCTCGTCCCAGATCCGGATGCCGCCCGCGTTTTCGAGCAGGCCGCGCAGCTTGCACAGGTCGAGGCACACGGATTCGAGGGCGGCGCGCAGCTCGGGGCGCTCGGTCAGCTCGAAGAGCACGTGGCGACGGAGCGTGACGGTGTCGGGATCCGCCGGTGGTTGCGACAGCAGCCGGTAGAGGTGCTGCGTTTGCATGACTGGCTCGCGACCGGCGAGCTTGATGCGAAAGCAGTGCGCGACGAAGCGCTGCAGGAACAGCTCGGCCGCGAACTCGCTGGGTCGCCAGGTGGAGGGCGCGATGGTGGCCTGATCGAGCGCTTCGGCGAACAGGCCGGCAGAGCCGGAGCCGGCGAACGCCATCGTCAGCGCGAGGCGCGTCTTGTCGACGTCCACCCGGCGCGTCGGTGTCGCGTGCAAAATGTCGGGAATTATCTGCATTTCGACGACCTTTCCGCGGGCGGGTCGAGCTTCGACACCGCGAGTATGCCGATGTTCCCGGCGGGCGGCACTCAGGTCGCGCGGCGCGGCCGGGGGAGGGGGTTCCGCGTTTCGGAATAGAGTTCGAAGTCGAACCTATTCTTTCTGCGCAACTGGGGTCGGGCGGCGCCGACCAGGGAGGGTGGGTTGGTTGACCCGATCAGGATGGGCGGTACAATCGTGGAGGATCGATGAGCGAGAAAAATCCGACGCTCCAAGACGTGTGGCATTCCCTGCAAGACATGTGGAGCTTGCTGGGGACCATGAACAAGCGTTTTGACGGCTTCGAGCGGCGTCTCGACGGGGTGGAGCGACAGATGGTCTTGCTGCGCGAGGATCTCGGCGGTCGTATCCATGCGCTCGACTCACGCATGACGGTGGGCTTCGGTGCGCTGAAGGAGTCGATCGAAGCGCGCGACTTCCGTCTCGACGAGCACGGTCGTCGGCTTAGCGAGCTCGAACGGTCGCGCACGTAGCGCGCTCACGAAATCCGCGCCGCAGGCGCGGTCGATCACTTCGAGTGACGTTTCGAGACCAGCGTCGCGCTCGGGCGCGATCTGCGCGAGCCGCGCTTTCTGTCGCTCGGCGGCCGGCTCTACCTCTACTTCGCGGTGCTCGGCCAACCGCGGTGCTCGGCCAACCGGCTGGCTTTCGAGCCCCAGGGGACGCGCCTGATCACCCTGAACGACGCCTGTAGCTGGAGCGAGAGCGAAGAGATGTTGCCCGCCGGCTTCATCCTGTGGCGCGCTCGCGCGCTGGAGGATGGCGAGCTCGCGTACGTGACCGGCTACGTCGGCGGCGGTAGCCTCTATTCGGACGACGGCAATCCGCTCGAGGTGCATTGGCTCTCGACCCGCGATGGCCGCACGTTCGAGCCCGTCGCCGGTGACGACGCCGTGGTGCTGCGCGGAGGTGCCTCGGAAACCGACTTTGCCTGGCTCGACGACGGCAGCGTCGTGGAGGCTGGGTTTGAAAAACACCAGCCTCCTAGTAGCGGAAGCCGGCCATGATTTGCACCAAGCGCTTCGAGACGGCCACGATGTCCATCACCACGGCTTCGGTAGCTTCGAGCCCTCGGCGCGTATCCGCCGTCATTCTGCTCTGGCGGTCCACGGCCGCAAGCAGCTCGGCGATGCCGCTGTGTTGCTCACGCACCGCGGCGCCGATTTCCCGCGCCATGCTCGCGTTCTGTCGGCTGATGGTCGAAAGCTCGGTCAGTCTGGTCTCCGACGCACCCAATTGTTCGAGCCCCAGGTCGATTTGCCGCATACCGCGCTGGGTGATCGAGACGGTGCTATGGACGGCCGTCCCGATCTCTTCCGCAATCTCGCGCACGCGGTGGGTCTCCTTGATCGAGCGATCCGCCAAACCGCGGATCTCGCTGGCGATGAGCCCGAACCCGCCGACAGACCCACTGGCGCGTGTCGCGCTGTCAGCCGCCTTGTTGGCTAGCCCATTGGACTGATCGGCCAGCCCATGAACCGTGTGCGTCACGCGAGCCACCTGGACTGCGTGGCCACTGAGCGTGGTGATGCGTTCGGTGATCTCTTCGACCTGTGCACGGATGTCGCGCATGGCGGCCTGGCTTTGACCAAGGGCGCGCTCCCCCGCACGCCCGGCGCTGTCGGCGCGGTCGGCCTGGGCGAGCACCCCGGCCGCCTTCTTGGCTGCCAGCTCGGACTTACCGCCGATTCCAGACGCGGTCGCGCGGGTCCGCTCGAGCTCGGCCGCGTACCGCGCCACCAGGTCCCGCTGCGAGGCCGTGAACGCCCTCAGCTCCTCGGCGGAACTTGCCAAGAGATGCGTCGAATTGGCGAGCTCTGCTGCGATCGCGCGAAGCTTTGCCACCATTTCGCCGAAGCTGACCGCAAGCTCGCCGATTTCGTCGCGCGATTCGATCTCGACGCGCTGAGTCAGGTCACCGCGTTCGACGATGTCGCCGGCGATTCTGGTCAGCTCCCGCACCGGCCGGATTACCACGAAGATCGTGACGAGCAGCGAGACGGCGATGCCGGAAAGCGCAATCGCAGCCGCCCAGCGCAACATGGTCCTCTGGAAGTCCTCGATCGTGCTCGCGATCAGATCAGCGTCCATGCCCACGTGCACCACGCCCAGGCTCGCCCCCGCGACTGGCGCGGCTAGGTCGATGCTATGCCAGATCTGGCCCGCACTCCGGAACGCTTCACGGCTGACCTTCACCCGCTTGCCACCCAAGTCTTCGCCCAGGCCGATCGGGTTACGTTGCTCGAGGCCGTCCGGGAACGTGGGCGAGAAGGTGTGTACATGGGGCTTGCCGGAAGGATCGGTCAGGTAGATGTACTTGACGCCGTAGATGATCTTGTTGGCGTCGATAGCGCCCTGGATGCTGGAGATGTCGAGCGCAGTATTTTGCTCGCACGTCGTGGCGAGGCCGATGGCGATGGCTTCGCCACGAGACTCGAAGCCTTGTTCGAGCTCCAAAGACATGCGCGTCGTAGCTACGGTCGAAAGCGACGCCGCCACCGCCACGAGCACGAGGACGGTGGTAGCAATCAGCTTCGGAGCGAGCCCGATTCCACCGGTGGCGGCTCTCCATCCACTCATTTCAAAATGCTGGCGGGCTTTTCGATCGGCTTCCAGCCTTCAGGTGTCGCATAGGTGAACCATACCCGATCCAGTGCCTGGTGGCGCTCGGGGCTGAGCTTGGCCGGAACCCCCAAACCGAGATCGAACTCACCCATGCCCTCGGCGGCTGCGTAGGCGGTGCGGCGGTTCAGGTCGCGACCAGTCCTTTCAAGGACCATGATCAGGGCTCGGGCGCTGATGTAGCCCTCCAGGGAGCCGAAGCTGTACTTGTGGGTGACGTGATAGCTGCCATCGGACGCTTCGGGCGGTGCGGTCGGCGCGTACTTGTCGATGGCCGCGTGGTAGGCGCGCACTGCGGGAATCGACAGATCTTCGTAGTAGGGGACGACCTGAGTGTTGACGATGCGGCTGATGATTCGCTTGCCGCCTTTCGCCTCCGCCCCCTTCAAGAGCTCGAGCATCTGGTCGGCACCGACGAACGAGACGTTGTGGATCGGGACGTCCCAGCCGCTGTTACGTGCATCGCGGATGAACGCACCGCAGGCTTGGTACGAGCCGACCATGACGATGGCATCGACGCCCGCGTTCCGCAGCAGCTTGACCTGCGTCGCGGTGCTGACTTCGAACTTCTGGCCGCGCGGATAGGTCGCATCGGCCACCGGCTCCAGGCCACGATCGCGCAGGGCGCGGCGCGTGCCTTCTCGGCCATCCGTGCCGTAGGCATCGTCCTGCACGAAGGTGCCGATGTGGTTCTTGCCCGAGGCCACGTAGGCGTCGACCATGGCGCGCGTCTCCTCGTAGTAAGAGGCTCGCACGTTGAAGACCGATACCGCGTACGGCTCACGCCGCTGCGGCTGTGCACCGGTAAAGTTCGCGAAGTAGAACAGGCCAGTTTCGTCGTGGTACTTGCGCACGACCGGCAACGCCCGGACGATCGTCGGTGTGCCGACGCCGCCAAACAGCAAGAAAGCGTGCTGGCGCTCGAGCAGGTTGACGACCGCCGACGCTGCGCGCTCGGCGTCGTAGCCATCGTCGGCCAGCACGAGCCGGATCTTGCGGCCGTGGATGCCCTGTTCGTTGGCGACCGAGAACGCCGCTGCCGCACCGCGCCACATCTCGACGCCCAGACCGGCTGAGGGCCCGGTGAAGCCTGCCGGTTGTCCCACGATGATTTCGGTGTCCGACACGCCTGTCAGAATGGTTTGGGGTTGGCTCGGGGGAGCTAGCTTAGGAGTACTGCTTGGGGTCGGACGGGGCTCGGCGTCGTGCCTGGCGCAACCCGAGCCGCTGCTCCACGCGGTGGCGAGTAAGCTGAGCCCAAGCGCCAGTTTCCGCATATGCCCCCGCGGTCTTCGAACAGGGTTAATCATTTCTAGCCTCACCATGCGTAGCGGCGCCACGTCCGGTACTGCCGAAAAACGCTACCCGACAGAATTGCTCGGTCCGAGCGCTATTGTCAATCGTCCAGATTTAGAAGGCGGACGGGCCGGACGAAGTGCTCCGCGCGGCTGCACCGAGCGACGCAACGGCAGCCTGCTCGCAAATCGAGCTGCTCCTCGGCAGCCCCCTCCCGCTATAGTCAGCCGAGCGCCGCGGTCACGAAGCGCGCCTTGAGCAGGCACTCGTCGTATTCGGCGTCGCTGGCGGAGTCGACCACGACGCCGCTGCCCACGCCGAGCCGGCCGCCGCCCTGGCGATCGACGCAGAGGGTGCGAATCGCGACGTTGAAGCAGGCGTCACCATTCGGCGCCGCGTAGCCGATGCTGCCGCAGAAGATGCCGCGCGGGCTCTGCTCCAGCTCGGCGATGATCTGCATGGTGCGTAGCTTGGGCGCGCCGGTGACCGAGCCGCTCGGAAACAGCGCCTGCATCAGCTCACGCAAACCGAGCCCTGGTTCGAGCTCGGCCGTGATGGTCGACGTCATCTGCAGCACCGCCCCGTAGCGCTTCACGCTGAACAGCTCCGGCACGCGCACGCTGCCGGGGCGCGCCAGACGGCCGATGTCGCTTCTGAGCAGATCGACGATCATCACGTTCTCGGCGCGGGTCTTGAGATCCTGGCGCAGCGCTTGCGCGAGAGCCGCGTCTTCGGCCTCACCGCGGCCCGCGGCGGCCGTGCCCTTCATGGGCTCGAGCCGTACTTCGGAGCCGGACCTGCGAAAGAACAGCTCCGGGGACAGCGACAGGATCGAGTACTGGCCGGTGTCGATCAGCGCGGAGTAGCTGGTCGGCTGCTGCCGCCGCAAGCGCTGAAACAGCGCCACCGCGTCGCCGTCGACGCGAAAGCTCGCGCGCAGCGAATGACAGACCTGATACGTATCGCCCGCCCGAAGGTAGGCCTGGATGCGCTCGAAATCGCTGTGATAACGCTCGCGCTGCAGATCGATTCGAAGCCCTGTGACCCGCGCCTCCGGTTGGCGCGCGCACTGACTCAGGAAGTCGCTCAGCTGCTGGCCGACGAGCTCGCGCGGTGCGTCGCAGACGGCGAGCCACAGCACGTGCTCGGTAAGCGGCTGCCTCGCCAGCGGAGCAAGCTTGGGGTGTAGCCCGTAGCCCGCCTCGTAAGCCAAAAACCCCGCAACGTGGCTGCCGCTCCTGAGCGCGGCATCTGCCTCGCTCAAGCAACCTGCCACCTCATTCGGCGCTTGGCAGGCGATGACTCGACGCGGGGCCGTGAACAGCAGCGCCCGCTCACTCGCTCGGTCGGCGGCGCCCGTCTCGACCAGCAGCAGGAACGGCGCGTCAGCGGCTGGCGCCACAGCGACCCGTCCCGGGCGTGCGCGCGAGGACCTTGTAGTCGCCCACGTCGATGTCGAAAGGTACCGTCACGCGACCATCGATGCGGCCGCTGGCGTCGGTCGGAAATGCGCCGAGCCACGTCTCCTGACCCACGCCGTTGCGCAGGCTCACGTCCACACGCGCGTACGCGCAGGGCTCACCCGCGGCCTCCACCACGCCCGAAATCTGAATCGAGGCGCCGCGCGGCGTGGCGCTGCTACCAACCTGAAGCGCCACGCTGGCGCGCGGCCGCTCGTCGTCCTCGGGCGGAAGGCTCGGAAAGCTCGGATCCCGCACGCCCGCGCTCGGCATGGCCGGCGGGCTTGGCGGACGCGCGCTCGGCAGCCCGCCCGGCCGCGACGGGTCCAGGCGGCCTCCGCCCGCGGCGTCGACCGTCCGCGACAGCATCTCTTGCCCGGACTCCGAGCCCTGGGGCCAGCTCAGCGCGTCCGGCGGCGGGCGGTGCAGGTGCTCATCGGTGCGCGGGTCGTACTCCATGCGCCCCGCCGCGCCACCCAGATCGATGCGATGAAAACGTACGCCGTCGTAGACCTCGACCCAAGCGTGCGCCTCGTTGCGCACCATGCGCGTGGGCAGACCCAGGCCGAGCGCCGTGAGCATGAACGCGTAAGCCCGATGCCGGCACACACCCTTGCGCGACAACGCCAGCTCTTGATAGAGCTGCGCACCGCGCGTTGCCTTCGGCGTGGCCTCCGATGGGGCGAAGCCTCGGAAATAAGTCACCAGCGCGGCGGCTACCTGTTTCGGCGTCTGCTTGCGCGAGACACCAATCTGGGTCGCCACGTCCACGGCCGCGCTGGCAACCGCGGGCGGCAGCGGCGGCAGCTTCTGAAGCAGCTCACCCCAAGAGGCGTCGGCGAGCTCGGTGCTGAAGGCGGCGCGCGGCGCGACCAGCTGCATGATCAGCCGCACGCGGCGGCGCACGTCGCCGACCATGAACCAGTTTTCGGCGCGGTCGCGCTCGAGATGAAACGAGACCTCGGGATCCGTGCGCGCCACCAGCGCGCGCGCGTGTGGGCCGACGCTCGGAATCCGTACCGGCACGCCAGGTGTGAGATCTACGAAGAGATCCGCGTAGAACTGATCATCTTGCGGCGCCGGCTTGCCCCCGACCTCGAGCCGCGTGAGCGCCTTGTCGAAGACAGTGAGCTCGAAGCTCTCGTCGACGGCGTCGTAAGCATATAGGCGCTTGAAGGGCGCAATCGCGGGGATGAAGGGCTCGTCGTACGAGACCACGTCCGGGCGCGTCGTGTCGCGATCCACGCGGAAGCTGGCGTCGATGCTATCGGGCGTCGCGTTACCGCCGTAGGCATGCTCCCCCTTGGGCTTGCGCTCACCCGATTGGGGCGCCGGCACTACACCGCTCTCGGTCTCCAGCGCGGCCGGCATGGCTCCGTCCTGCGTCGTCGCCGAGAGCTCGACGTCCTCGCGCGGGTTGGGCTCGATGTACTCGTGGAGCACCGGGGCCTGCGCTCGAGCGGCCAGCGTCACGCTCGAGAGCGCCAGGCACGTGAGGCGGAAAGGCAAACGACGACGCATGGTCGCGCGCCGAGCGTAGCACGCCCGCCTAGAGCGCATCTCGCGACCCATCCGTGAGGAGCGGCGCTCTAGCCACCCGCGAAGCGGGTGAGGGGGCGCAACCGGCGAAGCCGGTGCGGGGGCGGGAACGCCCCCACAAACAAGGCTAGAGCGGCGCTGCGAAGCAGCGCAAGCGTGGCGAAGCCACGCTTCGGAACCGGCGAAGCCGGTTACGAGATGCGCTCTAGGGCGGCTGCTGCCACTTGCCCTCGATCCACACGTAGCGGACCGAGTCCCAATGCCAGTAGCCGCAGGCCCAAACCAAGCCCACTTGGGGCGGCTTACCCGGGGGCTCGCAGGGCGGATCATTCGGGCGCTCCCGGGCCTCGGCGCTGGAAACGCGCTGCTCACGCTGGGTGGCGCACGCCGCGAGCGCCAGCGCGCTGGCCATCACGAGCACGGAAGCTTGGGTATGCCGCATGGGTAGGAGACGCCGCTTTACTATACTAGGCTGCCCGTGCCATGACGACGCTCGCAGCACAGCTTGCCGCACTGCCGGCCGATATCAAACAGACGCTCGATGATTGCGGCTTCGACGCCACGCGCCTGACTCGACTCGCGGCGGCGCTTCAGCAGGGCATGGCTGCGGACAATCTGGTCAAAGGCACCATCGCGCCTCCCGCTCCGGGCGATGTGGTCCAGCTTCCGGAGCCTGGCAGCGCGGAGTACGTGCGGCTCGAGGCGCTCGGCAGCGCGGCGCTCGAGCGCGGCGAGTACGCGCTGGTAGTACTGGCGGGCGGCATGGCCACGCGCATGGGCGGAGTGGTCAAGGCGCTGGTCGATGCGCTGCCGGGCAAGAGCTTCCTGGATCTCAGGCTGCGCGAGGTGGAGGTCATTCGCGAGCGTTTCGGCGCGCAGCCGCCGCTGTGGCTGATGACCAGCCAATCCACGGACGAAAAGATCCGGAAGGCGCTCGGTGCCCGGCGTGAGGGCGACGGTGTGGCGACCTTCCTGCAGCAGCTGTCGCTGCGCCTGACCCCCGACGGCGACCTGTTCCTGGGCGCCGATGGGCGGCCCAGCGAGCATGCGCCGGGCCACGGCGACCTGCCCGACGCGCTGAAGCGCAGCGGGCTGCTGCAGCGCTTCGTGGAGCGCGGCGGCCGCACCTTGATGATGACCAACATCGACAACATGGGCGGCACGCTCGATCCGGTCATCCTGGGCTTCCACCTGGCTCATGGCCTGCCCGTGACCTCGGAGGTCGTGGACAAGCTGGGTTCGGATCGCGGCGGTATCCCGGTGCGCGTGGACGGCAAGCCATGCGTGCTGGAGGAGCTCCGCATCCCCCCGAGCTTCGATCCCGCGAGCGTGCGGGTGTTCAACACCAACGTCTTCCATTTCGATGCGCGCGCGTTGCTCGAGCTCGACATGTCGTGGAGCTTCTTCACGGTCACGAAGAAGGTCGACTCCAAGCCGGTCGTACAATTCGAGCGTCTGGTCAACGAAGTGACGTCGGTGCTTCCGACCAAGTACCTGCACCTGCCGCGCATCGGCGAAAAATCACGCTTCCTGCCGGTCAAAGACAACGAAGAGCTGGCCGCGCGTGTACCAGAAATCGAGCTCGTGGCTCGCACCCACGGCTGGCTTTAACGTGATAAACATGCGGTCAACGATGAAACGCACCCGCCGCGCCACCTTTGCGCTGACGCTCGCAGTCGCTTCACTCTTCCCGACGCTGGCCGCCGCTCAGTTTCCGACGACCCAGCCGACGCGGCAGCCGGTCTTCGGCAAGAGCCCGGTCAGCAACGACGACTCGAGCGCGCTGGTCCAAAACCCCGGCAACCTGGCTTTCTTGCCGGCGAGTGAGCTGCGCTGGTCGAGCCTGTATCTGAACGAGGCGGCTCGCATTCCGTGGCAGGGTCACGCGCTGGCGCTGGCGTTTCCGATCCCGCTGCTCAACGTTTCCACCGGCATCCGTGTGGATCTGCTGAGCCCGCCGCGCGGTGGGCCGGGGCCGCTGTTCGACGACGACAAGCTGTATCAGTGGGTGACCTGGGGGTTGGCGCTGCGACCCAGCGACAGCTTCGGTATCGGGTTTTCGCTGCAGCGCTCCTACTCGGACATGCCGCTGGCGCACGGCCTGTTCAGCTGGTCGGTGGGGCTCACTTCGAGGCCCTCGGATCATTTCGGTCTGGCCTTCATCGCCAGCGACATCAACGCACCCACCAACGAAGCCGGCGGGCGCATCGCGCGAACCTACGACATCGGAGTGGCGATTCGCCCGCTGCGCAGTCGCGTGGTCGAGCTCGGGCTGGACGGCAAGATCATCGACTCCGACACGGACGCCTACTGGTCACCCTCGGCGACGCTGGGCGTCGACATCCCATGGCTGGGGCGCCTGCGTGGTGGCCTCTCGCTACAGGATCCGGACGACGGTCTCGAGCAGAGCGAATGGCTGGCGAGCGCCAGCATGTCGTTTTACCTGAACGGAAGCGCCGGCTCGATGGACCTATCCGCAGGCAGCGTGTTCGGCGGCGCCCTGGGCCAAAGCGTGAGTGGCCGCGCCCACCAGAACCTGGTCACCGAGGTGGCCTTCAAGGGTTACAGGGAGCCCTGGGGTGCAGCGATGCCCCCCTTCGCGCTGCGTATTCGTCTCGAGAAGACGCCGAGCGTTCGTGAGCACGTCGGGCTATTGCGCAAGCTCTGGCAGATCGCGGAGCGCGAGCCTTCGGTCGGCGCGGTGGTGCTCGAGCTGCGCAGCACGCCCGCTGGCTCGATGGCCCACGTTCAGGAGCTGCGCGACGCCATTTACATGCTGCGCCAGGCCGGCAAGCGTGTGCTGTGTCATCTGGAGGATGCCGACGGGGCGTCGCTCTACCTGTGCTCGGCCGCCGATCGCATTCTGGTCAATCCGGCCGGCGGCATCCGCTTCGCAGGCCTGCGCGCCCGTTACTTCTACTACGCCAGTCTCCTCGACAAGGTCGGCGTGAAGGCGGACTTCGTGCGCATCGGCGCGCACAAGAGCGCACCAGAAGCCTTCACGCGCAGCAGCTCCTCGGAGGTCGCGCGCGACGACAAGATCGATCTGCTGCAGCAGCACGAAAAGCATCTGACGCTCGGCATCGCGCACGGCCGAAAGCTCACGGCGCCCCAGGTGCGCGAGCGCATTGCCAAGGGCCCGTTCGTTGCCGTGGAGGCCAAGACGGCCGGCCTGGTCGACGGCTACGCTTTCGATGACGAGCTGGAGGCAGAGGCGACCAAGCTGGTCGGCATGCCGGTGCGGCTCGTGGACGACGAACGCGGCCCGTACGCGCCTCGCTACAACGGCGCCAACCCGGGCATCGCCCTGATCTACGTCGACGGTGACATGATCGACGGGCGCAGCCAGACCATCCCGCTCATCGGCATGAAGCTCGTAGGCTCGTACACGATCGCCGAATCGATCAGGAAGGCGCGCGAGAATCCCATGATCGGCGCGGTGGTGCTGCGCGTGGAGACCGGTGGTGGCTCGGCCATGGCCGCCGACGTGATCTGGCGGGAGCTCGAGCGCACCAGCAAGGTCAAGCCAGTGGTGGTCAGCATGGGCACCGCGGCCGCCAGCGGCGGCTATTACATCGCCTCGCCCGGCACGCGCGTCTTCGCCAATCCGCTGACCATCACCGGCAGTATCGGCATCTTCTATGGTAAGGCGGACGTTTCGGAGCTGATGCGCAAGCTGGGGGTCAACGTGGAGGTTTACAAGACCGCGCCGCGCGCCGACGCCGAATCCATCTTCCGACCCTTCACCGACGAGGAGAAAACCGAGCTGAAGCGCAAGGTCTGGCAGTTCTACGATGTGTTTTTGCAGCGTGTCGCCGAGGGACGTAAGTTGACCAAGGAGCAGGTCGACGCCGTCGGTCAGGGCCGCGTCTGGACCGGTGAGCAGGCGCTCGCCCACAAGCTGGTCGACGAGCTGGGAGGGCTACGCCAGGCGTTGAGCGCGGCGCGCAAGCTGGCGAGGCTGCCGGATCACGCGCCGATCCAGGAGCTACCCCCAATCGAGACCACGATCGTCGGACGCATCCTGGGCATCGAGGGCATCAGCGAGCCTCTGCCGTCGCACCTGCAGGCGCTGCCGCCGGGCTTGATGGACATGGTGCGCGCGCTCGGCCCATTCCTGGTGCATCCGTCAGACAAGCCGCTGGCCCGGATGGAGCTGACGAGCGTTGAGTGAAACCGCCACGCTCGCCGCTCGAGACGCGCGCATCGATCTGCTCGGCCGCCCGCTGCTGAGCCGGCTCAGCGCTCGAAGTAGCGCCGAGCGCCTGGCACTGCTCGGCGATTGGTCCCCGCTGTTTCGCCTGCTCAGCGGTGAGGCTCAGCTGAGCTCCGGTACGCTGCAGCTGCTCGACCTGGAAGTGCCGCTCGGGGTGCAACAGGGCAAAATTGGCCTGCTGCGGCTGGATCCGGTGCTGCCGGCGACCTGGAGCGGAGAGCAGCTGCTTGCATCCAGCGCCGAGCTGGCAGGGCTGTCGCGCAAGGCGGCGGCTCAGGCGGCGTTCGCGATGCTGGATCGCCTGGGCCTCGTGGCGCTCGCGAGTAAGCGGCTCGGGCACCTGCAGCCGGCAGAACGCCGCGCGCTGCTGGTCGGCCACGCCCTGATCACCGATCCACAGCTGCTCTGTCTGGAGCAGCCGCTCGGCGCCCTCGATAGCAGCGCCGAGCAGTTGCTACTCGCGGTCATCGAACGAGCCCTGCCGGGCCGACGCTTGCTGGTCAGCCTGGCCGATGCCGAGCACAGCGCCGGGGAACGCGAGCTGCTGCAGCGCTCGACGGATCGCTTGCGCCTGGCAGCCGGCGTGGTCGTCTCCGAGCCGGCGCACGCCGAGCCGGCTGCTCGCGTCACGGCGACCATCTGCCGCAATCATCAGGCTTTCGCAGAAGCCTTGGCGTTACGCGGCCTGCAAGCGCACCCGACTCACGAAGCCGGCCTACTCAGCGCCCTGACCTCACTGCAGGCCGGTCCGGCCTGGCGCTACCTGATCGAGCTCAGCGACGGCAGCACCGGCGCCGTGCTCGACGCCGCCCTCGAAACCGACGCCGGTCTAGTCGAGCTGGTGCCGGTCTAGTCGAGCTGGTGCCGGTCTAGTCGAGCTGGTGTTTTTCAAACCCAGCCTCCTAGGTCGTTGTTCTGGGGGGAGGAGGCACGCGCCTCATGATTCGTCACATTGCGCTGGAGAGAGAACGCAGGTGCGCCCTACAGCGCGCTGGATACTAGCTAATATTGGCTAATCATCGGCGCGCGAGGGCTGAAAACCTGGGGTCATTGGAGCTCGATGCTCGCACCCCAAGCCCGATTGTGCGGCACCGGGCCCTCCTCGAACCGGCACGAATCATGGGGCTGCACGAAAAGTATCAACTAATATTAGCTAATACGCGCGCGCATGTGGCGACCGGGGCGGCGGCATGATGTGACGAATCCTGAGGCACGCGCCTCCTCCCCTCGAAAGCGGAGCTTTTTGAGCCTCCCCTTGAACGGCGCGAGCGGGTCACGCGGCTTTTAGCTCGGTAGTGCAGAACTTACAGCGCGTGGCCTTCATCGGAATCGTCTCGCAGCAGGCCGGGCATTCCTTGATGGCGGGCGTCTCGGCAGGCTTGGCCAGACGGCCTTCGGCGGCCTTGATGATGCGGCTCACGATGAGGAAGAGCACCAGCGCCACGACGAAGAAGTCGAGCACCGCGCCGATGAAGTCGCCGTACCTGAGCACGACATTGTCCTTCGGATCGGCCGCCTCTTTCAGCACCAGACCGCTGGTGCGCCAATCACCGCTCGGCAGCACCAGGGCTACCACCGGCATGACCAGATCGGCGACCAGCGCCGAGACGATCTTGCCGAAGGCAGCGCCGATCACCACGCCGACCGCGAGATCGACGACATTGCCCTTGAATGCGAACTTCTTGAAATCGTCGATGAACGCCATGGTCACCGTTCCTTCGGGACGTTGGTAGTCCAGCCGTCTGCGCGCGGAAAGAGGCTGCTTTCTCAGTAGCTGCGCGGCGTGGGGGTGGAGCGCCGACTGTGACCGCGCTGACCAGTCTGCTCATCGAGGCGCGTGAAGAAGGACTGCACCACCGTCAGCTCCGGTGAAGACAGGGGAGCCTCGGAGCTACGCATCATGCCCGAAAGCTCGAAGCAGTGATCGATGGAGACCTGAAAATAGTCCTGGTGGCGCGACGTGCGACGCACCAAGAGCGCTTCCACTTCCGGCAAGATAGCCTTGAGCACCGGGAAACGCTGCTCGAGCTCGCTCCAGGCCCTGAGGGACACGAAAGACTCTACGATGCCGGCGCGTCCCGGAAACGTCGCCACCACTTCACCGGTCCGGCCGCGCGTCGTGAAAAACGCCAGACCGACCGGCACCCCGAGCTCGCTCCATGTCGCGTCGTCCAGATTCATATGGACGCGCGCTGCGCGTCGCTCGACCCGCAAGTAGCGCGCGCTCGCCCGCTCCTGCTCCTGGGAAAACAGGGCGGCGCAAGCCAAGCACGCACACAGCACGCGCCGCGCTTCGGGCTCCAGCAGGTGCTCGTGCTCGAGCGCAATGGCCTGCGCGCACAGCTCACACTCTTCGGCCGGATTACCGGTCACGAAGGCGCGCAGCTTCGACAGCACTGCGTTCGTCATGCAATTTCCCTCCTCGCCTAGCCGCGCGCGAGCACGACCGGCGAGCTACCTAAGACGGTACCCCGCCGGCCTCACAAGCGAAAGCACTTGCCATTTCCGGAGGGATTTCCGCTGCCTGTGTCGTACGTCTGCCCACCACCACGCTGATTCAGCAACTGCTCTTCGGCTCGAAGTAATGCTATTGACCGCGCCGTGACGGCACGCAGCGAGCTCAGCCAATCCCGACGCATCGTGATCAAGATCGGGTCGAAGGCGCTCGCCGGAGACGGTGAGCTGCAGCAGAAGCTCGCCCAAGAGCTGAGCGGTCTCGAGGGCCCGAAGCGCCGTTTCGTGCTCGTGACCAGCGGCGCCATCGCGTTCGGGATGGCGCGGCTCGGCTACAAGGCGCGTCCCAAGGAGACCGCCAAGCTTCAAGCAGCGGCCGCCGCGGGCCAGAGCGTGCTGATGCGACGCTGGGAGTCGGCCTTCAGCGCGGTCGGGCTGACGGTCGCGCAAGTGCTCTTGACTCATGATGATTTGGCGGATCGCAAGCGCGTGAACAACGCGCGCGACGCCCTGGCCGAGCTGCTCGAAGCCAGCGCGATCCCGATCGTCAACGAGAACGACACCGTCTCGACCGCCGAGATCCGCCTGGACAATGACCAGCTCGCCGCCATGGTGGCGCCGCTGGTCTCCGCGGACCTGCTGATCCTACTCACCGACGTCGAGGGCGTGCTCGACCGCCATGGCGAGAGGATTCCACTGATGAAAGACGACGCCGAGCTCGGCACCGTCGCTGCTTCGGGGCAACGGCTGGGCAGCGGCGGCATGCAGAGCAAGCTCGATGCCGCCTACAAGGCCAGCCACGCCGGCGCCTCTGTCGTGATCGCGCCGGCGCCGCGGGCTTCGGTGATCCGCGACATCGTCTCGGGCGCGGACGTTGGCACGTTGGTTCCCCGGCGGACGCCGCTGCGCGCGCGCCAGCATTGGATCGCCTACACCCTGCGGCCACGTGGCACCGTGCTGATCGACGCCGGCGCCGAAAAAGCCTTGAGCGGCGGCAAGAGCAGCCTCTTGCCGGTCGGAGTGGTGGGCGTGCGCGGTGAATTCAACGCGGGTGACGCAGTGCGGCTCGTGGGGCTGGGCGGCAACGAGATCGGCCGCGGCTTGACACGCTTGGGCGCGCTCGACGTGTCGCGCGCCGCGGGCAAGCAGCTCGCGGAGCTGGAGCTGGCGTTCGGAGGAGATGCCAAGGAGCTCGTCGTCGTACACAAGGACGACCTCGTGCTCGCGGGTTAACGACGCTGCCGACAAACCCAAGAATCTGAGTTACTATGTCGGCTGGTTGGTCGCCAAGCTGCGCCTACATCGGCGCACATTCTCTAAAACTGTGCCCAAGCTCATGCTGACTCAGGTGTCGGAGCTTCTCGCATCTGGCGGTTGTCCAAGCATGCCTGCGCACATGGGGTACCCGACTTGAGCAAGCTGGAGTCGCCGCTTCTGCTGGCGCTCGTCTGCGCGC
Organism: Polyangiaceae bacterium; assembly: GCA_035281385.1. Lineage (GTDB taxonomy): Bacteria > Myxococcota_A > Polyangia > Polyangiales > Polyangiaceae > PMG-095. The sequence goes on along the minus strand of DATEDZ010000196.1, from coordinate 7,163 downwards.
TCTTCTCGATGGGGTGTGCCCGTCTATCCATACCGTTCCTGAGCAAGTCGCCGGTGCAGACGCCGCAGCCCGCTTCGGCGACGACGCCGCGACTACCGCCGTCGCTGGAGCTGCCTTTCATGCTCAGTAGCGCGGACGACTACGTCGTGCGCCTGGTCGTCGGCCCCAGCGTGACCTGCTCGGGCGCGCTGATCGAGGATGATCGCGTGCTGACCGCGCATCACTGTGTCTCCAGACGCTCACGACATGGCGAGATGCTGCCCGAGAATGTCGAGCCCGAGGACATCCGTATCGAGCTCGGTGGCGAGGATCTGCCGTGGGGTGAAGCTTCGGTGCGGGCCATCATCACGCCCACCTGCGGCCATGCCGCCGGCGATGGCGATGTCGCCATCCTGGTGCTCGAGCGCCCGCTGGTCGGCATGGAGACCCGGACTGCCCGGATTGATAGCGGTCCCGTGCTGAAAGAGTCGATCGAGCCTATCGGTTTCGGGCGCTGCGTGCTGTCAACGGACGCCTTGCACCGTCGCAAACGTCCGGTCGCCACGGTCGACACCATCTCGGACGCGAGGTTCCGCGCCCACGCTGCGATCTGCCCGGGGGATTCGGGCGGACCCGTGGTGAGCGATAGCGGTGAGATCGTGGGAGTCATCTCGGCCGCGGTCATGGACGCCAACGAGGCTACGGTCGGTCGGGCCGAGTTCACGCGGCTGGACCGTTTCCGAGCGCTGTTCGCCCGCGCCGAGGCGGTGTCCCACGGCCAAAGCTTGGCCGAGCTGCCTCCCGTCGACTGCGCACGCTAGCTGGGGCAGGGGCCCCAGCGCGAGAAGAGCTGAGAGTCTTGGAAGAAAAAGATCACGATCGGCCGGAGCAGGAGCCAATTGCGAGAACAACCGGCGAGGCCGGGCGCGCGTTGCGTTTCTAGTCACCGGAGTCGCTCCGACCTGAAAGAACACCTGCTCGAGTCCCCGGCGCTTCAGAAAACCTGGCACAACTGACACGGAAAACGCCTCTCAAGTAAGCTGAGCAAGAGTAAGCTTCGGGGCCTTTCCGATGCGCAGAATCTTCGAGATCGTATTCTGGACCGCGCTGGTCCTGGGCGTCGTGATTGGACTTGCGCGCGCGGTCGCCATCCGCTGGTGGCGCGTGCCGAACGACGACCCCTACCTGAGCGCGTCGACGTCACCGAGCATTCGGGCGGGCGACCTGATTCTGCTCTGGCGACTCACGCCCCCGGGTTTCGGAGACTTGGTGCTTTGCCCGGAGCCCAAGCGACCGGAGCGCATCGTGATCGGGCGCATCGTCGGCGAGAGTCGCGACGACCTCGAGATCAACGGCGCCGACATCACCGTAAATCGCAAGCGCCAGCTCGTCGAGAGCAACTGCCATCACCCGAGGACCTTCGTGGAACACGACCCATCGAGCGGGATCGAAGTCGAGCAGCACTGCTCGTTCGAGGAATTGGCCAACACCACGCACATGCGCGGTGAGCTCTTGACCCGAGGCGTCCGGCCTCCGGACGTAAAAACCACGGTCCCTGACGGATACGTCTTCCTGGTCAGCGACAATCGACAGTACCCCTACGACTCGCGGGATTTCGGGCCGGTGCCCCGCGAGACCTGCACGGAAACGGTCTTCTTCCGGCTGGTCGGGGCGGGCGGCTTTTTCGACTCCAAGAGCCGAAACACATACATTCGGTAGGCTGCCGGGCGGCGGCCGCGCGGGAACCTTTTGCCCCGCTCGGAATGGGTAGTAAGAAGAAGCCGGCCATGGCGCTGGGATCGCTCGATGTTGGGATCGTTTGCGGCCGCTGCGACGGCTTCAATCCCATGGGTGCCGCGCACTGCGGCCACTGCGGCCACGACGTCCGGTTGCTCCCGGCCCCGCAGCCGATCACGGCAATAGCTTCCCATCAGGTCGAAATTGTTGAAAGCTTCGAGCCCGAAGCGAGGGATGACCTCGCCGCCTCGAAGGTCGAGGAGGAGCGGATGGATCAAGCCAGGTACTATGTCTGCGAGTCGTGCATGACCCCGGTGCCCAGCGGGCACAAGTTCTGCGGTCGCTGCGGCGCACCCGTGCCGGAAGCCATCATGCACCTGCACGCGGAGTTCTACGGGGATATGCAGGATCCGGCGAAGGCGCGCCTGATCCTGATCCGGGGCGAGGGCATGGACGGCCTCTCGTACCACCTGAAGGCGGATCAGCACCTGCTCGGGCGGCAGGGCCAGCTGGAATTCCCCGACGACCAGTTCATTTCTCCCAAGCACGCCAATTTTTTCTATCGCGACAACCGGCTGATCGTGCGCGACGAGGGGTCGCTCAACGGCATCTACTTCCGCATTCGTGGCGCGGTCGAGATCAGCCCTGGCGATCAGTTCGTGGTGGGCGAACAGGTGTTCCGGCTGGATCCCACGCCCAAGGCGTCCGACGGCGCCGACCAGGACGGCACGTTCTTCTACTCGTCACCGAAGTACCCGAGCGCGTTCCGTCTGAATCAGATCCTGGAAGGCGGCGCGATTGGCATGACCATCTGCGCGCGCGGCAACTCGCTCCAGGTCGGGCGTGAAGACGGCGATCTGAACTTCCCTGGCGATATGTTCATGTCGGCCAAGCACGCGACGGTCGAGGAGAAGGAAGGCAAGTTCGTCCTGACCGATTTCGACAGTCGAAACGGCACGTACGTGCGGCTGAAGACCGAGCGCGCTCTTTCTCATGGTGACTACGTTTTCATCGGGAAAAAGCTGCTGCGCGTCGAATTGAACGCGAATTAGTTCGTCAGCCCCGGCGCGCGAGCGAGCGAAGCAGGGCATCGCAGTCGACAGGCTTGACCATGTGGTCGTCGAAGCCGGCGCCTTGGGTGTTGTCGCGATCTTCGCGCTTGCCGTAGCCGGTGAGCGCGATCAAGTGGATCCCCGCATGCTCGGGATTCTTACGGATCAGGCGCGCCAGCTCCAGGCCGTCGATTTCCGGTATGCCGATGTCGATCAGTGCGATGTCGGGATGAAAATCGTCGATCAGCGCGAGGCCGGCGGATCCAGTAGCTGCGGTCCTGCACTGAAACCCCGCCAGCTCCAGAAGCTCGCAGAGCATGACGCGGCTGTCTTCACCATCCTCGACGATGGCGACGCGCAGGCCTGCCACGCTTTGCGGGTTGGCAGGCGCGCTCGCTCGAATCGGCTCGGGCTCACGCTCGGCGGCCGGCAAGCGCACGACGAACTCGCTGCCCTTGCCCTCACCCTCGCTGTGCGCCGAGATCTGACCGCCATGCTTGGTCACGAGACCTCGCACCAACGTCAACCCCACACCGAGCCCGCCTTCGGCTCGCTCGAGCGTGCGCTTGGACTGCACGAACAGGTCGAACACTTCGTGGAGCATGTGCTTCGGAATACCCATACCGTCGTCGCGCACGGTCAGCACGATCTGTGCGCCCTCGCGTTTGACCTGCAGCAGCACGTGCCCACCCCGCTGCGTGTACTTGGCCGCGTTGGTCAGCAGGTTGACCTGGATTTGCTGCAGCCGGGCAGGATCGCCCTCGACGTAGAGCGGGCCTGCCTCGAGCTCGAGCCGGAGCTCGATGTCACGCGACTCCAGCAAGCCTGCCACGGCCGACACTGCCTCTTCCACGACCGGTTTGAGATCGAGCACCCGGCTGCGGAGCTCGATCTTGTCCTGCGTGACCCGGCTCACCTCCAACAGATCGTCGAGCAGACGCGACATCTGCTCCGACTGGCGTTTCAATACGTCGATCAAAGCTCGTTTGCGCTCGGCGCCGACGCTCTCGTGCCGTAGCAGCGCGGTGGCGCTGACCACCGCCGCCAGCGGGTTTCTGAGCTCATGCGACAACATGGCCAGGAACTCGTCGCGACGCCGCACTGCTTCTTGAATCTTGTCCTCGGCGCGTTTCTGCTCGGTTACGTCGCGAAAGATACCGATGATGCCCACCACTTGGTTCGTGGCATCGAACAAGGGCAGGCGCGTGACGAGATCCCAGCCGGCGCTCCCGTCCGAGTCCTCACGACGCTGCAGCCTGTAGTGCTCGGCCACGCCCGAACGCAGCACCACGTCATCCTGTTGATGGACCGCCAAGGCCTGGGCATGCCCGGGCAGCTCGAAGCCGGTTTTGCCCACGGCCTCGCGTGGATCGCTCAAACTCAGCCGCAGCGCCATGGCGTGGTTGGTGCGAATGAAGCGCCCACGCCCGTCCTTGAAGTAGATGGCGTCCATGACGTTCGACAGCAGGCTGTTGAGCAGATAACGCTCGTGAAACAGCGCGTCCTCGGCCGCCTTGAGTCCGCTCACGTCGATCAGCGTCAGCACCACTCCGTCCACGGCGCCTTTGGCGCGGTACGGCAATACGCGCGCAAACAAGGCCTTGCCGTGCCGATCGTGCAGCTCCTTTTCCACTGGCACGCCGCTGCTCAGCACCTGCTTGAGGTCGTGCGCCAGCTCGGGATAGTCCACACTGTGGCTGAAGGTCTCCACGGGTCGACCGATGTCTTGAGGGAGGAAGTTGAAGCTGTCGGCAGCACGCGCGGTGAAATTGCGAATCCTGAGCTCGGCGTCCAAGAACACCGTACCGATATCGGTGCTGGCCAGGAGGTTCTCCATGTCGTTGGCCAGCTCGGTCAGGTCACCGATCTTGCGCTGATATTCGGCGTTCACCGAATAAAGCTCTTCGTTCACGCTCTGCAGCTCTTCGTTGGTGCTTTGCAGCTCCTCGTTCGAGGCCAAGAGCTCCTCGTTGGTGGCCTGCAGCTCCTCGTTGCTCGTTTCGAGTGCTTCCGTGACTGCTTGCAGGTTCTCCTTGGTGTACTTGAGCTCCTCCTCGAGCGATCCCATTCGCTCGTGCGAAATCTGGCTCACATCGAGCTCGACCTGCGCGGCCCTGGGTCGCTCGGACTGGCCATCCGCGGCGACTTCGATGGAAATCAGGATATGAGGCGTGCCAGCGCCGCGCGACTTGATCGGCCGGAGCGTGACCTTGCTGAGCTGAGCCGAATCAGTCTCGGACAAGCGCACGCCACGAAAGACCAACGGCTCCTGGGCCTTGCGGCAGCGTTTCAGCCCGGCGGTGAGCAGCGTCTTGAGGTCACCGTCGACCAGCTCGAGAATGTCCAGGATTTGTCGACCATCCTGCAGCTTCAAGAAGCGACTGGCACCGCCGAACGCGTGCACCAGCTCGTTATTGTCGTTGACCAGCAGGCTCGGAGGCACGAACTGCTCGAGCAGCGTGTCGTAGACCGAGAGCAGCTGCGAAGCCGACTGGCGCGCCGCGGTCGAGGCACGCGTGATCGCGGCGGACGCACGCGCCTGGTGTTTCACACCCAGCTGCGAGCGCTGTAGGTCGACTTGGATGCGAGAGTCACTATGCTTCGTGAAAATGCGCCAGTGTTTGTCCAGCGTCTCGAAGTCCTGGAGCTGCGCGCCCGGACTCTCACTTGGTCCCAGGAACAGCACCCCGCCACGTTTGAGCGCGAAGTGAAATAGACTCAGCACACGCTGTTGTGCGGTCGGCTGTAGATAGATCAAGAGATTGCGACATGTCACCAAATCCACACGCGTGAAGGGTGCGTCCTTCGTGACGTTATGGGCCGCAAACACCACCATTTGGCGGATCTCGGGCGCGACCTGATAGCTGTCACCACGTCGTAGAAAGTAGCGCTCGAGACGCTCGGCTGACACGTTGGCCATCGCTTGCTCCTCGTAAAGTGCTCGCGTCGCGAGCTCGAGGGAGCCGTGATGCACGTCGGTGGCGAAGATCTTGACCGGACGCTCGCCCAGCGACTGCCCGAGCTCGTGGAGCAAGATGGCCAGCGAATAAACTTCCTCGCCCGTAGCGCAACCGGCAACCCAAACGCGGAAAGGCGCACTCTGCGGCAGCGCGCGCCACAGATCGGGCAAGACGCGCTCTTGCAACGCGTTGAATGCCTCTGGGTTGCGAAAGAAGTGGGTCACGCCGATCAAGAGATCGCGATAGAGCGTGTCGAGCTCGTCGTGCTCCTGCAGCAGCCGCTGCACGTACTCGTCGATGTGCTGCGCGCGCGACAGCTGCAAACGCCGCTCGATGCGGCGCGTGATGGTGCTGGGCTTGTAGTCGGTGAAATCGATGCCGAATTCCTTCTCCAGCATGCGATAAATGGCCGTCATCCCCAGCGGCGCGCCGCTCACTCCGGATCCCGAGGCCGGCGGTCGCTTGGCGTGCTCGAGCAGGACGCGCGGCATCTCGCCCGGCGAGAGCACATAATCCGCCACGCCCGCGTCGTGCGCCGCCTTCGGCATCCCGTCGAATTGCGAGCTTTCCGGATCCTGCACGAGAATCAACCCGCCGGCATCGTGCACGTCGCAGATGCCGCGCGAGCCGTCACTTCCGCTGCCCGAAAGCACGATCGCTACGGCTCGCTGCCCGCAGTCGTGAGCGAGCGAGCGAAAGAAAACGTCGATGGGTAAGGAGAGATCCTGGTGATCGTTGCGGTCGCTGAGCAGCAAGCGCCCGTGAGCGATGATCAGCTCCTTTTTCGAAGGAATCAGATAGATCTGGTTGGGCTCGACGGACATGCCGTCTTCGACCAGCTTCACCGGCAGGTTCGTCCGCCGCGACAAGATCTCACCCATCAGACTCTTGAAATCGGGGGACAGATGCTGCACCACCACGAAGGCCATGTCGGAATCGGGGGGCAGCTGCTCGACGAATTGCTCGAGCGCCTCGAGCCCGCCCGCCGACGCACCGATTCCAACCACGTAGGCTGGCGCGTAGTGGTCGCTCTCGATCTCAGCAGCCGTCGCTAACAACGCTCGTCGTTGCATCGGGGCGTGCAAACAGCAGCAACCATGCCAATCCGTCACGTTGTCCAAAGGCCGGAATTCAGCGGCGAATGACAGAATGGTCGTGCCAGAACGCTACGTTGTAGCGAGGTGTCGCAAACTTTCCCGAGCCACCGCCATCACACCTTCAGGAGCAAGCCCCGCCCGATTGATCGCTATGACGACGGTCGATGAGCTAGGAGGCTGGTGTGAAACACCAGCTGTCCAAATCGGCGGAGCCGCCGCGTAGAGGGGAGGCTCAAGAAGCTTTGCTTCTTGAGGGGAGGAGGCGCGTGCCTCCTCCCTGAGAACCAGAAACCTAGGAGGCTTGGTTTGAAAAACACCAGCCTCCTAGCCTCGAGTTG
>DATEDZ010000195.1:0-36222 GCA_035281385.1 Polyangiaceae bacterium | reverse complement strand
CAGCCCTGCGCCCGCTAGTCGCGGGCGAGAGCGGGCGCGTGCTTCAAAGTCTGGTAAACGACGCAGTAGCGCTCGGTGAGCTCCAGCAGTTTGGCGACAGTGCCCGGTTCGGCATCGCTGTCGAGCTCGAAGTGGAGGCGGATGTTGCGGAAGCCCACCGGTGCGTCGCGCGCGACGCCGAGCGTGCCGCGAAAGTCGACTTCGCCTTCGGCGCGGATGCGCGCGGATCGTAGGGTCACCCCCATCGCGGTGGCGACCGCGCCCAGCGTGACCCCCGCGCAGGCCACCAGCGCCTGCAGCAGCATGTCCCCCGAGCAAGCCTTGCGGCCATCACCGCCTGTCGCTGGATGCAAGCCCGCCTCGACCACACCCAGGTTGGTTTCGACGCGGCAGATCTGGGCCGGCGCTTCGGCGCTGCCGTGCGCCTGCAGCTTCACCAGCGCTGCGCCAGGATCGGTCTTGTAACGGGCCTTCAGCGGCGCCTGCGCCGCACGAAGCTCTTCGACGTTCATGGCGCGCAGAGTACCAGGTTCGAGCGCGTGCGCCCTGTTCCGCTCAGGTGTGCGGACACTCGAGGTGCACCGTCACGCCGTGCCCTGCGGCGGCTGGCACCACCTCGAGCGATCCGGAAATCCGCCGCGCCAGACCCTGACAAATCCAAAGCGTCTCGAAAGCACCCACATCGTAGTGCATCTCCGGCTCTGGCGGCTCGAGCCGATCCAGTCGCCCGGGCGGGACGGCCAGACCAGCCATGCCGAGCTCCAGCACCAAGACCCGCGGCCCGCGTTCACTGGCGCTGAGCGCGACCTTGCCGCCGGAGGCCGTCGTGTCAATCGCCAGCGATAGCAGCGCCGTGAGCACCACGGGCATGAACGAGCCTTCGATGTGTTGCTCGCCGAGCTCCCCACTGCTGAGCTCCAGCACCACGCCTTGGCGCTGGGCGATCGGAGCGTAAAGCTCGCGACATTCAGCCAAGACGTCTGCCAGCGAGCGACTCTCGCCGCGCGGATCGACCAGGCTGAAGTAGTCGACCAGGCGGCGAATGCGCCGCGACAGTCGTTCCACCTGTTCCTCGATGCGGCGCACGTTTTCCTCGATGGCCTCGGGCGCCGGATTGTTGCGGATCAGCCCGGCGCGGCCCGCGATCACGTTGAGGGGCGTGCCGATCAGATGGCCAATCACCGAAACCATGCGAGCACTGGCCGCGCGACGCTCGGCACGACGCAGCTCATCCAGTCGAGCTAGCAACCGTTCCAGGTCTACCGCTGGGGGCTGCGGCTCGGACATGTCTTTGTATACGCCAGATCGCACCTAGCCCCCCACAAGGTTTGTGAACCACTCACGCGCTGAGTAGCGCCTCGAGTGCCTCCGGCATGATCGGCTTGACCATGAACGCGTCGAAGCCCGCGGCCCCTGCTGTTTCGCGGGTGTCTCCATCCGAATATCCGGTCAGGGCAACCAGGCGTGGATGGAGCCCGGGCGTCTCGGCCATCGCGAGACGCAGTCGTCGCGCGAGCTCGCAACCGTCCACCTCGGGCAAGCCAATGTCGATCAGCGCCAGGTCGGGCATGTTGTCCCGAGCTTGTTCGAGCGCCTCTTCCGCACTGGCCGCGGAGACCGCGCGATGCCCGAACGCCGTGACCAGCTCGCCGAGCATCTCACGCGAGTCATCATCGTCTTCGACGATCAGCACGCAACGCGGTGACTTCTCGAGCGAGACCTCCGATATGGCCGACACGCATCAAGAGTAGTCGCGCGGCCGGCACCGGGCGAGCGATTAGTGGCGAGACTTTTTGTCACGAGCAAATCGGCGTCGTTTCTGCTGAGTATGCGACGATCCGGACCTGTACCAACTAGCGGGGGCCGTAGGCCTCAGCATTCATCAGATCGCGCTAGAGAGCAGTTGCCGCGGCCGCGCTCTACGCGCCGAATATTGGTCAATATTGGTCAATATTCCCCGCTTGGCGCGGGGCGAAAGCCTGTGTTTTGCGAGGTAGCAAAGCCTAAAGTCGCCGATCAGATCACGCCTCTTGGTAACTCCCGAAGCGGCCCGAAACGTCGGCCTGCGCGGCCACATATTGGTCAATATTGGTCAATATTCCGTGCTCGATAACGGTGCCCGAGGGCAGCAACGATGTGACGAATCATGAGCCGTAGCCCCCGCCCAACAAGACATGTGAGTCTTGGAAGAAAAGATCACGATCGGCGAGAGCAGGAGCCACCTACGAGAAACCTAGAAGGGTTATCAGGCCAGTGTGACCGGGGGCCAGAGGTGACACGCCATTGCGGCGCGGCGGCTTTCGGCGGCCGCTTTGGGGGCACGCCCCCAAGCCCCTACATGCAGGATTGTCGTGCAGGATTGTGGCTCTCCCACTGATCGCTTTGGAGCGCAGGCGGTCCCAACCATGCAGCCCGACGAAACGATGACGATTCCGCGACCGTTACGCAAACTTGCGAGCCTGCAGTACGCCGTAGCCTTCGGCCTAGCACTGGCCGCGTGCTCGGGAGGTTCCGAGCAGGCCGATCGCCCTCCAGGTTCACCGGGTTCGGCCGGCTCGGCTGGCTCGGCTGGCTCGGGTACGGGGCCCAACGTGGGCGGCTCGAGCGCCAGCTCCGCTGAGGTGATCGGGGTTTTTCAGGTCGGGATCGAAGCGGCGACCAGTGAAGTGCAGGTCCTGGGCAAGGTCAGCGACGCCCCGCTGCCCCCCAACGTGATCTGGGAGGTCGCCCATGAAGACGGGGACTGCCGAGTCCTGACCCCGGGCGTTCCATTTTGCGACCCCGCCTGCGGCGCGAATATCTGCCAGCCCGGCAACACTTGCCTGCCCTATCCGGTGGGCCAGGGCGTCGGTGAGGTCACGCTGAGCGGCGTGCAACTGATGAGCGGCGAGCGCGAGCTGATCCTCAAAGAGGTGGTGAAAAATTATCAGCCACCTCCCGGTACGGTGTTCGCCTTCCCGCCCTTCGCTGAAGGTGACGAGGTTCGAGTGCACGCAGCAGGCGGCGACTATCCGGGCTTCGATCTGGTGACGGCCGCCGTTGCTCCTCTCAGCCTCACCTCGAATGACTTCGCGCTCGAGGAAGGCAAGGATTTGGAGCTCACCTGGGACGCCGCCGGCGCCGGCGCCTCCACTCAGATCCATCTCAAGCTCGATATCAGTCATCACGGTGGCACCAAGGGCATGATCGAGTGCCGCACGGCCGACGCTGGCTCGCTCAGCGTGCCAGGCGCGCTGCTGACCGAGCTGATCGGGCTTGGGGTAGCAGGCTTTCCAACACTGGAGCTGACGCGCGTGTCGACCGCAAGCGTGGGCATTGGGCGCGGCCGCGTCGAGCTGAAGGTGTCCGCTTTCGCCGGCCAAGCCGTGACCATCGCTGGCTTCGATTCCTGCACTGCCACGACTTGCGAGGATCCGAACGATACCGATTGTGTGCCCTGCCCGAACGGCCTGGAGTGCCAAAGCGATTTGACCTGTAAATGACGCTAAGGACTCTGCTCTCGCCGGGGTACTCCTTGTCGAATCAGCGCAGACCTCTGATCTGGCTCACGCTATTCGTGGCCGTGGCAGCCTGCGGCGACATCGATCCCAAACCCGAGCCCGATGAAGGCGCGGCCGGCGCGAGCGGGGCCCGGCCCGTCGGTGTGCAGGAAGGTGAGTGCCTGTTCGATCCCGACGAAGAAGCGCCGGATTTCGCCCAGCAGATCACGTGCAAAGCGAACTTCGATGCGCTGGCCTCCGCGCCGCTCGACGCCAGCCTGCCCGGCTCGATCTCGGCCAAGGTCGTGCTCGATCGGTACGATGAAAGCGCGCTCTATTTCCAGAACAGCACGCGCTTTCCGATCCATTACGAGTTCGTGAGCGAGCACCTGTCTGGGGGTGCCTTGCCGATCGTGCCGGAGCTGATGACCTTCGAAGCCACCGAGTACTACAGGCCGGATCGGCGCTTCGTGCTCGGCGCGGTCAGCTATTACGAGGCGCCCGACGTTTGGGCGCTCGAGCTCTCGCCCTACGACACCGCCTCGGCCGAGATGATCCAGGCGCTGTACGAGGCCACCGCCCAGTCCGCCTATTTCGGCCCGGCGCTGAAGTTTCACCCTACCTCGGAACCGATCGAGAAAGTCGCCGAGGTCTTGCCAGAAAGCGTGCAGGTCATCACCGGCGACGAGCTGTACGAAAAGATCGACTACCAGCCCCTCACGCTCGGCACCACCATCGGTCGCATCCACTTCGCCCGGCGCGCCGAGCTCGCTGAGGTGTACCTGGGCTATCAGGCCATCGCGGTGCTGGACGAAGTGCCCAACGATATTGCGGTGGTGGCAGGCCTGATTACCCAGCAGTTTCAGACGCCGCTTTCGCACGTCAATGTGCTCTCGCAGAACCGGCACACCCCGAACATGGGCCTACGTGGCGCGTTCGACCACGAAACGCTGCGCGGGCTCGAGGGTAAGTGGGTAGAGCTCACGGTCGGCGCGACCGATTGGAGCGTGCGTGAGGCTACGGCCGAAGAGGCCGAGGAGTTCTGGGCGGATCACAAGCCGACTCCGGTCGTGCTTGCGGACCTGAACCTGGACGTGACCGAGCTGCTCGACATCGAGGACGTGACGCCGGAGGTCGACGGTGTGTCGCTGCGCGACGCCATCACGGAATCCGTGCGAGCGTGGGGCGGCAAGGCCGCGCAGTACTCGATCCTGGCCAAGACCGCGGAAGTGCCGACGCCGAAGGCTTTCGCGATCCCGGTCTTTTACTACCACCAATTCATGACCGAGAACGGCTTCTTCGAGCGCGTCGACGCGCTGCTGGCAGACGCCGATTTCATGGCTGATCCTGCCCTGCGCGAGCTGGAGCTCCAAACACTGCGCGACGACATGGTAGCCGCGCCCGTCAATCAGGATTTCCAGACGCTATTGCAGGCAAAGCTGGAGGCGGACTACCCGGGCATCACCATGCGCTTCCGCACCAGCACCAACAGCGAGGACCTCGACGGCTTTCCGTGCGCCGGCTGCTACGAATCCCAGACCGGTGACCCCGCCGATTGGGAAACGGTGCTCACCGCTGTCAAAGGCGCCTGGTCCAGCATCTGGCTGTTTCGCACCTTCGAGGAGCGCAGCTACTACGGCATCGACCACCAAAGCGTTGCCATGGCGCTGCTGGTGCACCACAACTTCCCGGCCGAGGAGGCCAATGGCGTCGCCACCACCAACAATCCGTTCGACGTCGTCGGTATCGAGCCAGCCTTCTACGTCAACGTGCAATGGGGCGGTGACGCCGAGGTCGTGCACCCGCCGCCAGGCGTGACCAGCGACTCGTTCCTGTACTTCTTCGACAACCCCAACCAGCCGATCACGTTCATCGCGCACTCCAACCTGGTGCCCGAGGGGGAGAGCGTGCTGAATCTATCGCAAACCCACGAGCTCGGCGTGGCGCTCAAGGCCATCCACGCGCGGTTTTCCCCAGCTTATGGCCCGAAATCGGGCAACCAGGATTGGTACGCCATGGACGTGGAGTTCAAGTTCGACGACATGAACCAGGCTGACGGCAAGCCGCACCTGTACATCAAGCAGGCCCGACCCTATCCGGGACGTAGCGCCGCTCAGTAGCTACAGGTCGCTTCTAGCCACATCGATCCCGTAAACCTGCTGCTACTCATTTGCACCTATCGCCGATGGCTGGCGGCGCGTGCGGTTTCTCCGACCGGATGGCCATGCAAGTATCCACACACGGCGGCGGCGGATCGGGCGAATTCGGCGGCTGACATTGCCGCCACGTCATCGGATCGCCCGTGGGCACGCATTGCATCGGCAGCACCCAGCACGTGCCGGCACCATGGCCGCACTTGTCGGCCGACGGGAGCAGGTGACTGCAAGAAGCGCCAGCGATACCGTCGCAATCGGCGCCCACGTCGCACGAGCACGCGCTCGCCCGACACTCACCGATCGAATCGAGGGTGGCGCCGTATTGTCGCCGAATCTCGTCGTTCCAGTAGGTGATGCCATCGCAGCCGCAGACCGGCTCCGGTTCGGGCGGCAGAAACACCGGCGGGGGCTCGCACACGCCGCTGTCAGCGTCACAGCCAGGTTTCTCACAGTGCCAACCATCGGAGCAGTCGGTATCGAGAGCGCAGGGCATGCCGGCAGGCATGCCCGCGCTGCCGGAAGCGCCCGCGCTGCCGGAAGCGCCGCCACCCGCGGCGCCCCCACCCCCGCCCAGTGGAACCTCGCTGCTGCCGGCCATGCCGCCGCCGCTCGTGTCCCCGGCCATGGCAAGCGCGCCTGCGAACCCTGCGAACCCGCGCCCCGCGTCGCCAGAGCCTGCCTGACCCGCGCTTCCGCCGGGCATGGGCATGTCGAAGACCGTGACCTCTTGACCCTTGCAGGCCAGTAGCTCGAGCGTGACTGCCAGCGCGAACGAACGCGCCCTGCGACTCATCGCTCGAGCTCCAGTCGAGAAAAGCGATGGGCGCCGGCCGCGGTGAACGACAGCGCCAACGTGAAGCCCCCGCGCAGCCGCGGCAACTGCAAGAGCGGCTCGTTGACGCTGCCGCGGCGCGCCACGAACGACGTGGGGGCCAAGTCGAGATCCAGGGAGGCGAGCGCCGACAAGAATATGCGATTGGAAACGGGCACGCGCGCCCCGAGCAGCCCGGTCACCACCGGATCCAGAGCGGACTCATGCCTGACCACGCTGCCCACCTCGGGCGTCTGCACTGGATCGACGAGCAACGAGTCCACGCCACCGCCCACGCCGAAACAACCAGAGACACCCGGAGAGAACTGCCAATCGAAGGTGGGAATCGCACGCAACTGCACCGGCCGAACCTGAGCGATACCACTCGCAAACGCCAGGTCGCTGGTGCCGTGAACTGCTCCGGAGATGGCCACGCCAGCCTGGACTCGACCCAAGCTCAAGCGCGGCTCGAGCGTCAGGCCGCCACCGGGCACGATGCGATCACCCCCGAGCGAGCTCATGCGCATGAAGGGCCCGAGGTCGAGCGCAGCGCGCGTCGGCTTTGGCTCCGGCTGGCGCTTGGGGGCGGGTGGCTCGGGCTTGTCCGGCGGCGCGGGCGCCGTTTTCGGCACCCCGACCTGAAGCGAGGATTCAACCGAAAGGTACAGCACGTGCAGCAGCGCCTCGACGCCCGTCTCGAGCGAGCTCACGTCGGACAGAGCACGCCGCGTGAGCTCTTGCCGCGTCCGGCCGTCCTCGATATCGATGCGCGGTGAGGAGACACTGCGCAGATCCAGGTGGGCCACGACCAGCGGCGTCGGCTCATCGGCAGGCGCTGGTTCGTCGACGGCCCTGACCAGCGGCTGGACGTCCAGCCTGCGTAAAAGCTCGTGTGCGGTGATGCGCACGCGGCCCAGGGCCGCAGCATCACCGCTGACTCGAATCTCGACCACACGCGCGACGCTCGAGTCGGAAACAGGCGCCGTAGCGGCTTCTCCGGCACTGGCCAGCGCAGGCGAAAGCCAGACCAGCGCCAGCACGACCCCCAGCCGGCCGAGCTTCAAGGTTGACCCAAAGCCAAGAGTCTTTCGGACGCCTGCCGGCCGTAGATCGAGCGCGGATATTTGCGCTGAACCTCTTGCCACGCAGTCGCTTCGAGATCACGCCGACCCAGGCGCCCGAGCGCGCGAGCACGGCCGACCAATGCCTCGGCTTCGAGCCCTCGCATGCCGCCCGCGAGATAGCGCTCGAAACCGCGGAGCGCGCCCTGCGCATCGCCGCTATCCAAGAGCAAGAGCGACAACGTCACGCGCGACAGCTCGGCCTCAGCCGAGCCGGGAAACTGATCCTGCAGCAAATGATAAAGGCCCGAAGCACGCCCGACGTCGCCCGCACGACGTGCCTGATTCGCTTCGGCAAACAGCTTGGCCGCGGAGGTTGGCTCCTTCGCAGCCGAGTCCTTCGCGGCCGTGTCCTTCGCGACCGGCGCGGCTCCGCGGGCGGCCTTGGTCGCAGCACCCCTGATCGATGTGGGCACCGCAGGCGCGCTCCTGCTGCGCGTGGCCAGCTCGCTCGCGGAAACGGCGGCCACCTCTGGCTCGGCGGGTCGCACCGCAGGCTCGGCCGGCTGAAGTGCGGGCTTGGCTTTTGGCTCGACCTTGGCCAGCTTCAAGGAAGCCGTGGACGCGGGCGGATCAGCGGTGTTGCTACGAGAAAACAACAGCGACATGCCCTGCCACAGCGCCTGCCCGGTGACGGCCGACGCCGCGCTGGCCGAGATAAGCGCGGCCGCGGCCAGTCCCCAAACCAACCGACGCGAGCGGCGTCGAGGCTTTGCAGAGACGGCCGGCTGTGGAGCGCGCAGCGGCACGAGCGGCGGTGGGCTGCTCGCCCCGAGCACCCGCGCCTCGTCTTGGAAATCGAGCCGGGCTTGATACTCGAAGCGGCACACCTGACAACCCTCCAGGTGCCCGCGCAGTCGCTCGCGCTCGCTCGGCGTGAGCTCGCCGTCGAGCAACTTGTCGAATAGCTCCTCCGGATGAAGGCCGACGACGGTCATGGCTCTGCCCTCAGCTCCGCCAGCACCGGCAGAGCTTCGATGCGCTGCCGCAGCGCCTCCTTGGCCAGCCGCACACGGCTGCGCACCGTATTGATCGGCGCGCCGCTCGCCCGCGACACTTCCTCCAGGCTAAAGCCCATCACGACTCGCAGTGTCAGGGCCTCGGCCTGCTCCTCCGGCAGATCCTCGAGCAGCTCGCGGAGCAGCTCACGACGCCGCACCTGAAGCGCGTCGTCGATCGCCGACCCGAGCTCGTCCAGAGGCGTCAGCATGCCGAGCGTCTCGCGCCGCGTGGTGTCGCGCTTGATGTTGCGTCGCACGCGCAGCGCGACGCGCAGCGTGATGCGCGTGGCATAGCCGGCCGGGTGACACTCTCCGCGGAAAGCAGGCAGCGCCCGCACCAGCGCGATCATCGACTGCTGGATGGCGTCATCGAGCTCGGGGTGGCGCGCCCCGAGCACGCCGGCGGCAACGCGCGACAGCGTCGGCCAGACGTAGGCCAGAAACTCCTGAGTCGCTTGCAGGTCACCCGCGGCGGCCTGCGCCGCAAGCTCTGCCGCTCGCTCCTCGTCCGAGGGCAGGCCCAGCCCCAGAGGGGCGGCAAGGGCGAGGCTCTGGGGCTCAGCGCGCCGGCTCACCCCTCTATCGTAGGCCGTCGCCGGGCAAATCGATCATCCCCTCGGAGCTCGCCGCGCATTTCCATGAGATTCCGGTGCTCTACGGCAGTAGCGGATTTTCCACCACGACCACCCGCGGCACGTAAATCGCCTATCCACGAGGGAGCGTCCGGAACTGATTACTATTGTCGATCCTAGGAAAAAGTCAGCCGAGCATTCGAGCTCGGTGCGGCGGAGGGGTGGCGCTTGCGTCCGGCGAGCCTTAGGCGTCGGGTTGGAAGGCAGCGCCCGTTTTTCGAGAAAACATAAAGGAACGTTGAGGCACTCGCCAACGCCTGAGGCACATGCGCTACGTGATCGTCATACTCGGCCTCGTCGTCGTGATTGGGATTTTGGTCGCCATCAAAGGGTCCCAAATCGCCATGCTGGTCGGCATGGGGAAAGAGATGCAGAAGATGGGGCCGCCACCTGAGGTGGTGAGCACCGCACCCGCCAAAAAGCAGACCTGGGAGGTGACGCTGTCCGCGATGGCCAGCGTCGTTTCGGCCAGGGGGGTGGAAGTGAGCAACGATGCCCCAGGCATGGTGGCGCGCCTGCATTTCGAATCGGGTGACACGGTCAAGAAGGGTGACATTTTGGTGGAGCTCGACAGCAGCGTCGAGCGTGCTCAGCTGGCTTCACTGCGCGCCCGACGGGACCTGGCCGAAACCTCTGCCAAGCGCTCGCAGGCCCTGGTCGTGTCGGGGGCGGTGGCCCAGTCTCAGGTGGACGCCGACGTTTCGCAGCTCAGGAGCCTCAGCGCCGACGTGAGCGCGCTCGCGGCGCAGATCGAACGCAAAATCGTGCGCGCACCGTTCGCCGGCAAGCTCGCCATTCGGCAGATCAACGTCGGACAGTACCTGCCGCCCGGCACACCCATCGCGCTACTCGAATCGGCCGAATCCACTTTCGTGGATTTCGCGCTCCCCCAGCAGTACCTGGCCAAGCTTCAGGTGGGCATGCCGGTGCGTGTCCTCACCTCCGGCTCGTCCACACCGCTTGCAGTTGGGGCCCTCAGCACCGTGGGCCCGGGCGTGGATCCGGTGACTCGCAACATCAAGCTGCGCGCCAGCTTGCCCGAGACGGAGCAACTTCGCCCCGGCATGTTCGTGCAGGCGGAGGTCGTCCTGCCCGAAAAATCGGAGGTCGTGGCGGTGCCTCAAACGGCGATCGTGCACGCCTCGTATGGCGACTCCGTCTTCGTCGGCGAGCAGAAACAGGGGCCAGACGGCAAGCCGCGCAAGGTGGCGCAGCAGCATTTCGTCAAGCTGGGCGGCAGCCGCGGAGACTTCGTGGCGGTGCTCGACGGCCTGCAGCCCGAGCAAGAGGTGGTGACCGCCGGCGCCTTCAAGCTGCGCAACGGCATGCCACTGAAGGTCAATAACGAGGGCGGCCTGAAGCCCCAGCTCGACCCGCACCCCGAGAATCGCTGAATGGCGGTGTGGCAATGAAGCTGACCGATCTGTTCATCCGCAAGCCCGTGCTGGCGATCGTGATCAACCTGGTGATCATCATCGCGGGTTTGCAAGCGATCCGTTCGCTCAACGTGCGTCAGTATCCCAAGCTGGAGAGCGCCACGGTCACGGTGCGCACGCCTTACGTGGGCGCGAATGCGGAGCTGGTGCGCGGCTTCATCACCACGCCGCTGGAGCGGGCGATCGCCGCAGCTGACGGCATCGACTTCATCGAGTCGCAAAGCGTGCAGGGTCTGTCGACCATCAACGTGCGGCTCAAGCTCAACTTTCCCGCGGCCGCTGCGCTGTCCGATATCAGCACGCGCGTGAACCAGGTCCGCCAGGATTTGCCGCCGGAAGCCGAAATCCCGGCCATCAACGTCGAGCCATCCGACTCGCGCATCGCGGCCATGTATCTGAGCTTCGGCTCGAACATCCTCGAGGACAACCAGGTCACCGACTACCTGATCCGCGTGGTCCAGCCGCGCCTGTCGGCGATCGAAGGTGTGCAGCGCGCGGATATCCTGGGCGGTCGCTCCTTCGCCTTGCGGGCCTGGCTCAAGCCGGAGCGCATGGCTGCGCTCGGCGTGAGCCCGGGACAAGTGCGGCAAGCCCTGGCCGACAACAACTTCCTGTCCGCGGTGGGCCAGACCAAGGGCCAGCTGCTGCAGGTCAACCTGACCGCCACTACGGACGTGCAGAACGTCGAGGGTTTCAAGCGCCTGGTGATCCGCGAGCAGGACGGCACACTCGTCCGGTTACAGGACGTCGCGGAGGTCGTGCTCGGAGCCGACGACTACGACCAGGACGTGCGCCTGAGCGGCAAGAAAGAGACCTTCATGGGCGTGTGGGTACTGCCAAACGCCAATTCGCTGGACGTGATCGGCCGCGTGCGCAGCGAGATCGACACCATCAAGCAAGAGCTGCCGACCGGCATGCGCGCCACCGTGGCGTTCGACTCCACGACGTACATCAACAACGCGGTGTCGGAGGTGACGCGCACGCTGACTGAGACGGTCGGCATCGTGATGCTGGTCATCTTCCTGTTTCTGGGCTCGCTGCGCAGCGTGCTGATACCGGTGGTGGCCATTCCGGTGTCGCTGGTCGGCGCGATTTTCCTGATGCAGCTGTTCGGCTTCACCATCAACCTGCTGACGCTGCTGGCCATCGTGCTGTCGGTGGGCCTAGTGGTGGACGACGCCATCGTGGTGGTCGAAAACGTCGAACGCAACATCCACGAGGGTAAGTCTCCCATGGACGCGGCGCTGCTCGGCGCGCGCGAGCTGGTCGGGCCGATCATCGCCATGACCATCACGCTGGCCGCGGTCTATGCGCCAATCGGCTTTCAAGGCGGCCTGACCGGAGCCTTGTTTCGTGAGTTTGCCTTCACGCTGGCAGGCGCGGTCTTCATCTCGGGCGTCGTGGCGCTGACGCTGTCACCGATGATGTCCTCGCGCCTGCTCAAGACCGAGCATTCGCGTGGCCGTTTCCCGCGCCTGGTCGGTCGGGTTTTCGACGGGATCCGGCGCGCCTACGAGCGCTTGCTGGGCGGCACTTTGCGTATGCGCGGCATGGTCTACGCGGTCTGGATCGTGCTGACGCTGCTGCTGGTGCCCATGTACATGTTCTCCCCGAAGGAGCTGGCTCCGAACGAGGACCAGGGCGTGGTGTTCGGCGCCATCGACGTCCCAGCAAACGCCACGCTCGAACAGCTCACGCCTTACACGCTGCAGGTCAACCAGGCCTTCTCGTCGGTGCCCGAGTTTTACCAGAGCTTCCAGGTCACCCTACCCAGCTTCGGCTTCGGCGGCGCGCTGATGAAGCCGTGGAGCGAGCGCGAGCGCAGCATCTTCCCCATTCAGGCGGAGCTTCAGCAAAAGACCAGTAGCATTGCCGGCATCCGTGCGCCGGTCTTCCTGCCCGCCGCGCTGCCGAGCGCCGGTTTCTTTCCGGTCGAGCTGGTGATCGCGTCCACCGAGGACCACAGTAGACTCGTGGGCTACGCCGAGCAGATCGTGGCCGAAGCGGTGAAGAGCGGTCAGTTCGCGTTTCCACCGGCCACCGACGTGCGCATCGACCAGGCCAAGAGCGAGATCGTCATCGATCGCGACAAGGTCGCCTCGATGGATCTGACCATGCAGCAGGTGGGCGGCGACCTGAGCTCGATGCTGGGCGGCAACTTCGTCAATCGCTTCAGCATCGACGGTCGCAGCTACAAGGTCATTCCACAGGTCGAGCGCGAAGCGCGGCTGACGCCGGAGCAGCTTTCGGAGCTCCACGTGTCGGGACCCCAAGGTCAGCTGATACCGCTTTCGACCATCGCCACGCTGCGCAATAGCGTCGAGCCGCGTTCGCTCAACCGCTTCCAGCAGCTCAACGCCATCAAGATCTCCGGCGTGGCGCCGCGCTCGGTCGACGACGGCTTGAAGGTGCTCGAAACCGCCGCCGCCAAGGTCATGCCGCCGGGCTCGCGCGTCGACTACACCGGTGAGTCACGCCAGCTGCGCCAGGAGGCTGGCAAGTTCCTGCCCGCCCTGGGCCTAGCCATCGTGCTGATCTTCTTGGTGCTGGCGGCTCAGTTCAACTCGTTTCGGGATCCGCTGGTGATCCTGGCGGGCTCGGTGCCGCTTGCCATGTTCGGCGCCTTGATTTTCACTTTCCTCAAGTTCTCCGGACCGCCGGGCATGAGCTTCGGGCTCACCGAAGGCTGGACCACCACGCTCAACATCTATTCGCAGGTGGGGCTCGTGACGCTCGTGGGGCTAGTGGCCAAGAACGGCATCCTGATCGTGGAGTTCGCCAACCAACAGCAGCTCGCCGGCCACAGCAAACTCGAGGCCGTGAAGAGCGCGGCCTTGACCCGCCTGCGGCCGATCCTGATGACCACGGTCGCGACGGTCTTCGGCCACTTCCCGCTCACGCTCGTCACCGGTCCCGGCGCGGTGGCTCGAAACTCCATCGGCGTGGTGCTGGTCGGCGGTATGACCATCGGTACGCTCTTCACGCTGTTCGTCGTGCCCTCGCTCTACGTGCTCATAGCCCAAGATCACGGTCACGACGCCGACGCCCAACCCGACGCCCGTGCCCCTACCCAGTCGGGTCACGACCTCGAGCAGCACCTCGAACCAGAGCTCCAAGGCACCGGCTAAGACCGAGAAAACAGGGAGGCGGGGAGACGGGGAGTTTCTTGGGTTCGCGTCGGACGTCGCGATGAGTAGCCATCACACCGCCGCGCGACGTCGCGCGTGTTAACCCCAAAAATCCCTTCTGACCTCCCCGTTTCCCCGCCTCCCTGTTGATTCGCTCTCGCGAAGCGGGCTAGTCAGAGTGCGTGAAGCGCCTGGCCTGGGTTTTGGCAGCTGCCGTGTCGTTCTTGGGCACGCATGCGCGCGCGGGTGACTTGGCGGATGTACAGAAGAGTGGCGAGCTGCGTTGGGGCGGAGATCTGCAGGGCGGCGAGCCGTACGTGTTCGAGGACGAGAAGGTGCCCGGCAGGCTCCAGGGCTTCGAGGTCGAGATCGCCGAAGCGCTGGCGCGCGAGCTCGGCGTGCGTGCCAAGTTCATGCAGAACGACTGGTCGAACCTGGTGCCGGCCCTCGAGCGCGGCGATTTCGACGTGATCCTGAACGGACTGGAAGAAACGCCCGAGCGCCGCCAGCGCATCCGGCTCTCGGCTCCGTACTACACGTACGGAGAGACCCTGACGGTGCGAAAAGGCTCCAAGTACACGAGCCTCGAAGACCTCAAGGGCAAGCGCGTCGGCACGCTCAATCAGACGGTAGCCCACGACCTGCTCAAGGCAGCTCCCGTCGAGATCGTGCTCTACGAAGGCCAGCAAGAGCCGTACATGGACCTCGCGAAGGGTCGCAGTGAGGCGGTGCTGCTCGATCACGTGATCGCGGATCGCTACGGCTGCAACCTGAAGGAGCTCTATTGCTTGCCCGACGACGTGGCGCGCGGGCACTACGTGCTCGGTATCGGCAAGGACGCCGCCGCGCTGCAAGGCGCGATCGATGACGCGCTCGCCAAGCTGCAATCTAGCGGCGAGCTCGAGCGCATCCTGACGCGCTGGAGGCTGTGGGACGCCCGGCAAGAAGCGCCGGCCGCGGCCACTGCACCCTCCGTCAGCGCCATCCCCGCCGCGAGCGCCTCGGCGCAGCCTGAAGCGGCCGCCGCCAGCCCGCCGCCAGAGCCCGAGCGCCGCTTCGGCCGTACGCACGCGCTGTTGTTCTTGCAGGGCGCGCTGGTCACGCTGCTGGTGTCGCTGCTGTCCTTCGCGCTGGCTTCGCCGCTCGGCCTAGCGCTGGCAGCGCTGCGCCTTTACACCGGCCGAGTCGGGCGCGCGCTGGCGACCGCCTACGTGGAGGTGTTTCGCGGCACACCGCTGCTGCTGCAGCTCTATGTGCTCTACTTCGGCGTGGCCGACGTGATCAGGCTGAGCCCGCTCACCGCCGCGGTCCTCGGCTTGGCCCTGAACTACGGCGCTTACGAAGCCGAGGTCTACCGCGGCGCGCTGCTGTCGGTACCGGCCGGCCAGACCGAGGCGGCGCGCGCGCTGGGGCTCGGCCGCTGGCAAGCGCTACGCTACGTGGTCTTCCCACAAGCCCTGCGCACTGCGCTGCCCGCGGTGACCAACGACTTCGTGGCGCTGCTCAAGGATTCGTCGCTGATCAGCGTGATCACGGTGGTGGAGCTGACCAAGCGCATGACGATTCTGGCCGTCGACCTGCGCGATTGGGTGACGCCGGGCCTGCTGTGCGCCGCCCTGTACTTCGCGATGAGCTTCCCGCTGGCGCGACTGGCACGACGCATCGAGCGCAGACTCGAGACGTCCAGCCCGATGCCGGTCGCGCACGGAGGGCACGCATGAGCGACGCGATGGTGAAGCTCAATGCTGTCGGCAAGAGCTTCGGCTCGCGCCGTGTGCTGCGCGGTATCCAGGCGCAGATCAGGCCTGGCGCGGTCGTGGCGCTGATCGGCGCTTCCGGTTCCGGCAAGACGACCTTGCTACGCTGCCTGAACGGCCTCGAAAGCATCGACAACGGCTCGATCGACATCGCCGGCCATCGCATTGTGTCGAGTCTCGACGACGCCGCGTTGACCCGGTTGCGCTCCGACGTCGGCATGGTCTTTCAAGACTACCAGTTGTTCCCCCACCTTTCGGTGCTCGACAATCTGTGCCTCGCACCGCAGATCGTGCGCGGTCGCTCCCGCGCGGAGGCCGAACGGCGCTCGCGCGAGCTGCTCGATCAGGTCGGACTCGGGGATCGCCACGCTGCGCGACCGAGCGAGCTGTCGGGCGGGCAGAAGCAGCGCGTCGCCCTGGTACGCGCGCTCGCACAAGACGTCAAGGTGCTGCTGCTCGACGAGCCGACCAGCGCGCTCGATGCCCAGACGCGCGGGGAAATCGCCGGGATCCTGCGCGGGCTGGTGGGAAAGGCTCGGCCTTCGCTGACCATCGTGCTGGTCACGCACGACCTCGAGCTGGCTGGCAGCCTGGCGGATGAGCGCTGGACGCTGGCGGACGGGACGCTCGAGAAACCGACCGGCTAACACTACTGCTGGGAATTTTCGATTTGCTTGGGAATTTCAGCTGTCACAACCTGCCCGAGCGGGCGCTCCGCCGGGCCCAGCGACTCTTCCAGCCAACGACGAAACCGCGCTGGCCTCGCCAGTTTTGTCTCCTGGCCCGTTCCCACTCACGCCGATCGTGATCTGCTCTCGCCAAAGTCTGCGGCAGTAGTGCTAGGCCCGGCCAAACCGGCCCTGCGACCAAGCGGAGTCTAGCCGAGCTGAGCGATGCCGAGCGGGGCTGAGGCCCTGCGAGCCACGAGACAGCCTTCCCGCGACCCACGACACAAGCCCGGGGTTTGCACCCAGGATTCTCAAGTATGCTGCGGGGCTCCGAGCCTCCCAGATGTCTGCTGCCCCGTCCCTTACTCAGCAACGCGAAGCCGCGGCTCGTGTGGCGCAGTGGCTGGTGGATAAGGGACGCCCCGATGACGCGGTAGCGCTGCTCGCGGTGTGGGCCGCGACGGTCAACGACAGTGAGGGGCAGCACCTGCTGGCCGAGGCGCTGCGCATCGACCCGGGCGCCAAGATCGCTCAGATGGCGTTCGAGCGCATGGAAGGTGTGGGCGGTGATCACGCCGCGTTGGATCGAGCGATCGTCGCCTACGGGCCCCAGGAGCTAGCGCGGCTGGAAGCCGAGATGAAGCGCCCGAGCTTTCGGCGCGCTCAGATGGGCTTCAACAACAACGTCAAGTTCCAAGATCAGGTCTTCCACGTGCAGACGGAAGACAGCGGCTTGGATCAGCCGCACATCGTCACGCATCTGTTCGCCGACGGCGGGCGCATCATCAAGAGCCACAAGCGCTCGTACCAGCAGGCCGTTGCCCGACCCGACGTGGCCGAGTACGTGCGCGCGCTGATGAAGTCACAGCACTTGGAAATGGTGCTGATGCTGCGCGATGGTCGTTTCGACAACGTGATTGCGGGCCGTGAGGTTGGCGGCATGCAGCTTTTGATCGAGCCGCCCAATGTCGACAACATCAAGAAGCTCGCCAGCCAGAAAAAGCAGCGCGCCGAAGCCGGGGCGCCGGCTTCCTCGGCCGCGCCGCCGATGGCGGCGCCCGCGGCCCCAGCACCGGTCATCGTCCAGCCCGCGCCGGCTGCTGCCAAGCCCGCCGCTCCGGCGTCACCCAAAGTGCACTTCACACTACACGTGCTGCGCAGCTTGACCGGTGGACCCGAGCGCTACGATCCGCCAGGCACCGAAGTATTGGTCGGCGCAGCCGGTGGCATCAGCCTGCCGGGTGAGCGCTTCTGCCATCCGGAGGAGGCGCTGCTCAGCTTCCGTGACGGACGTCTATGGCTCGAGGATCTCGAAGGCGGCAACGGCGTCTTCTTACGCATCCGCACGCCGGTCGAGCTCGAGATGCTCGACGAGTTCGTGGTTGGGGATCAGCTGCTCAGGATCCAGAAGAACCCCGTTGCTGACGACGGCCCCGATCCGGATCCCACCTACTTTTACTCGTCGCCTAAGTGGCCCTCGTCATTCCGGGTCACGCAAATCTTCGAGGGCGGCGCGGACGGCTGCTCGGTCGTGGCACGCGGCAACACGCTCCAGATTGGCTCGGCGGTCGGCGATCTGGTGTTCCCCGACGATCCGCTGGTGGCCGAGCAACACTGTCTGATCGAAGAAACCGCCGGCTCGATGGTCTTGACCGACCTCGGCACCCGCACCGGCGTCTTCGTCCGCATTAGGGGCGAGCAAGAGCTCGCTCACGGGGATGAATTGCTAATTGGCCGCACGCGTCTGGTCGTGGACCTCGCCCGCTCCGCCGCCTGAGGAGAGCGAAGCAAACAGGGAGGCGGGGAGACGGGGAGTTTTCAGGGTTCGCCGGGCCTGCGGCCCGCGCATGACTCCTCTGCAAGCGGAGACGCCTGACGCGTCAGTTCACCCACCCCCCAAATCCTCCCCGTCTCCCCGCCTCCCTGTTGGATTGAGCCGTTACGGGGCTGGGGGAACAGGGCCGTGCGAAGCCCAGCTGGGCGGCGCAGGCCGGGCCTCCCAAACAAAAAGCAAAAGGCCGAACCCGGGGGCTCGGCCTTCCGCCAATCGCAAAAAGCGAGTCTAACTCACTTCTTCTCTTCAGCCGGAGCAGCCGGGGCCGCCGCGTCAGCCGGAGCCGCCGCCGCGTCAGCCGGAGCCGCCGCATCAGCCGGCTTCTCCTCACCACCTGCCGCCGCCGCGTCGGGCGTGGCCGGCTCGGGGGTGGCTTCACCACCGCAGGCAACCGAGCCAATGGCGAGAGCACACACCGGGACGAGGGCGATCAAAGAACGAATCGACATGGGGGATCCTCCTATTGCCGAACCGATGGGCTCGGACCTGAAGCAGACGCCCGAGTACCTCAAAGCGGCTCACGCACCAAGCGCAAAAGCGATCTGTCATTTCGATAACATGAACTGTTACAACTGCTTACAACTCGGCCGGTAGGTTTCGTGTAGGTCAAATCGACCGCAAGGCCGGTCGATTTGAGCCGAAACTGGGCCCCGCTGCGTCCATCATCTGGGTCCTCCATGGGAGCCAGCCGCCGGTCGCCCCGCCTTCGCCTCATTTCTACGGAGGCGCTCGAGCAAGCGTCGCTCGTGCTCGAGCGCGCGACGCCTGCGCAGGATCCCGAGCTGATTGAGACGCCAGCGTCCCTGAAGGACGCAGATGAGGACGGGGACGAGACCCTGGTCGGGCGGGCGCGCCGCGCGGATGGCGACGCGTTCGAATCGCTCTACCGCCGCCACGCGGAGTTCGCGTTCAACCTGGCGGTGCGCATCCAGGGTAGCGCGTCCGACGTCGAGGACGTCGTGCACGACGCCTTCCTCAAGGCGCAAGAACGCCTGACCGACCTGCGAGACTTGTCGGCGTTTCGGCCTTGGCTCGGCAGCATCGTGGTGCGGCTGGTCCGAACCCGGCTGCGGCGCAGGAAGCTGCTCGGTGCCTTGGGCCTGACCACGCCGGATCCGGTCGATATCGACAGCGTAGCCGCGCCCGATGCGGATCCCGAGGCGCGCGCTTTGCTGGCGCAAGTCTACGCGCTGCTGCAGACCCTGGCTCCCGATGATCGCATCGCCTGGACGCTCCGGTACGTCGAGCGACACCGTTTGGAAACCGTAGCCGTGATGATGGAGTGTTCACTTGCCACGGCCAAGCGTCGCATCGGTCGTGCCCAGCGCTTTCTCACCGATCACTTCGTTTCTCCGTTTGGCCGAGCAGCGTCATGACCCGTTCGAGCGTTCCCGAGATCCCCCAAGCGGCCTTGCGCAGTCATGCGCAGCCCGAGCGCGTCGAGCGCGTCTGGCAGCGCTTGGCGCTCGACAGCGCGCGCCAGCGCCGCCGGCCCTTGGCGCGGTCCGTTTACTTCTGGGCACCGGCTGCCGCAGCCGCCATCTTTGGGCTCGGTGTCATGGTGGGCGTGCGTGCTGCAGCCCCGGTCGCCGAGCCCAGGGCATTCGCCGAGCCACGGCCGCCACTGCCGACGCCCGGTGCCGCTCCAGTCGTCGAGCGCCGGGCGACGGAAGCCGAACGCAGCGACACGCCGACGCCGAAGCACGCTCGCCCGGTGCCGGTACCGCCGCTGGATGAGGTGGCGGCGCCCGAGGTCTTTCCGGAGAGCTTCGGAGAGCCGGTCATCTTGCCCGCCATCGAACCGGCGCCGGTCCCGGTCACGCCAGTTGCGTGGGAAGGCCTGGCTGAAGCGGGTGACTTCCAGGCTGCCAAAGACGCGCTGGATCGCGAGGGCGGCTTCGACCTTTCGCTCGGTCGAGCGTCGGCGAGCCAGCTGATGGTGCTGGCCGATATCGCGCGCGCGTCCGGGAACCGCGAGCAAGCCATGCGGGCGCTCAAGCGGGTGCTCGCAGCGTATGTTTCCGCCCCCGAAGCCCCCATTGCCGCCTGGACGCTCGGGAACCTGCTGGACCAGAGCGGGGACCGGGCCGGCGCGGCCGACGCCTACGCGACGTATCGTCGCTTGTCACCGACCGGAGATTTCGCGGAAGATGCCGCCGCCCGTCAGGTGGACGTGGCGCTTTCGCAAGGGAATCTGGAGCTTGCTGCCCGCGCCGTCGATGAGTACGCCCAGAACTTCCCGAAGGGCCGGCGTCTGGCTGAGCTTCGCAAGCGCTTGGCGGCGCTGGCGGCTCCGTCGGACGCTTCCGGCGCCAGCGGGACCGAGCCCGAGGAAGAGGACGACGCCAGCGAGCCCGGCGCGGACGCCCCCGCCGAGCCTCCAAAGCCTGCGCGTCCCCGCTGAGCGACCGCATTGGCTGCGTGCGTGTCTGGTCGCGCTCGACGCCTGTCTGGTCGTGTGTCTGTTGAGCCGATCGGCTCAGGCGGCGCCGTCCAGCGTGCTGGTCGAGATCGATTCGGCGGCCGAGCGTTTGGTTGATGCGCGCAGCACGCGCCGGCTCTTGTCACTCGAGCTTGCCGACGTGGCGGTCCCGGCAGGGCGGGCTCGCGGCGCGCCGGTCTTGTTCTTCCGGGTGCTCGGGCGGCCGAGCAGCACGCTGCGCATCGAGCTCTGGGAGCTGGGCGAGTACCATGGTCAGCGCACGCTCGGGAGCGCGGGGGAAAGTCCGCAGCTCGTGGCGCGGCGCGTGGCGCTTGCCGCGGCGGAGCTCGGTCGCCGGCTGGCGCGCAAGCGCGTGGCCAGCCTGGCTCGCGAAGAGCGGCAACGAGCCAGCCGGCTGGTTCGGGAGCAAGAGCAGCGCGAGCGGACCCAAGAGGGACCCTTGGCGCTGCGTTCCGAGCTGCTGACGGCGGATGTTCCGGGCAAATTGCTGGTGCTGGGCACGCGCCTTACCGGTGAGATCACGCTCCAGGGCTCCCTGCGTTTGGATGTCGGCGCCGAGTTTTCTGAAGGCTGGCTCGACGGCGCCCGAGCCAGTGACCTTGCCGTGAGCCTGGGAGGAATCAGTCTCGGCCCGAGCTACCGGTTCGTCCTCACTCGCGGACTCGATCTGGACGTCGGGGCGCGCGGCTCCGCCATGCTACTTCAGGCTCCCGCGACGCGCTCACTCGACGCGATTCTCGATCAAACCAGCGCCTGGACCGCGCGGCTCGACGGTAGCGCGCGCCTGCAGCTTCGGCTTTCGCGGCAGGTGCGGGCCAGCCTGGGTGGAGAGCTGGGAGGGCTGCTGCGCGGCATCCGTTACGTCAGCCCCGAGCTCGATCCGCAGTGGCTGCGCGGGATGTGGTGGGGTGGAGCGCTCGGGCTCGTGATCACCCCGGCGCTCTGAGAAGCACCGACGCTGAAAAAAAGCAACGGTCTCGGCGAGGGAACACCGAGACCCGTTGAGGAGAGAACAACAGGCCATAGTGAGGGGAATGCACTAAGGCCCGTTGAGGGGTCGGGTGGGGCTATTGCACTCGACGTGCCACGCCTGACGCGCCGCCTTTCAACTACTTAGCTGCGCCGATCGTGCAGGTTCACGTCTCAATTGCGAATCACGTTTCAGAACTGGATCCCGGATCCGTCTCGCCATGAGAACCGAAGAGCACTTCGCGATCACCGCGCGTCAAGCCGACGAGGCGCCCGTCGATGCGGTAGCCGGCTTCACCGTCCGGTAATGGCTCGCGCCGGCAGCTCCGCACCTTCACGCGCAGGCTGACCGAACGCACACCGCAGCTGTAACTGGCCTCGAGCGTCGAGCCCGGCGGTGAAGGGGCGCTGGAAGCCAGCGTCACGAAGTCCTCCGAGTGTTCGAGCAGGTAGGCCTTCCCGCGGCGTTTGAGCTCGAGCAAGAGCGGCCCGCCGCTCACTGCTTGCGCCCCCGCCGCATGGCCGCCTCGGCTTCTCGGTCGGCTTGCTTGGCCTTGAGCGCGTGGCGCTTGTCGTGGACCTTCTTGCCGCGCGCGACGGCAAACTCGAGCTTGGCGCGGCCGTTCTTGATGTAGCACTTGGTGACGATCAGCGTCATGCCGTCGCGCTCGACGAGCCCGCGCAGCTTGTCGATCTGCTCGCGATGTAGGAGCAGCTTGCGGGGCCGCCGCTCTTCGTGGCCGAAGGCGGCGTGCTTGAGCGGAGGCACGCGCATGCCCTTGACCCAGGCTTCGCTCCGTCCGTCGATATCCACCCAGGCGTCCGTGAGATCTGCGGTGTTCTCGCGCAGCGAGCGCGCTTCACTGCCGATCAGCACCAGGCCTGCCTCGTAGCTGTCGCCGAGCACGTAGTCGAAGCTGGCGCGGCGATTCTTCGACACCAGGCGGTCACCGCCGGGGCTTTTCTTGTCTGCGGCCATTGCCTACTGCAGAAGGTCGGAGACTTTTTCCGCGACGCCGAACACGCCCAGGCACATTTCCTCGAGTGTGGACTCACCGAGCAGCACGTCCTGGGGCATCGTCATGCCTTGCTGCTCGAGCGCCTCGACGACGAGCGAGTTGTTCAGGCTGTTGTCGTAGGTACAACGCAGGTCGATGATATCGCCCGCCCGCGCGCTGGGTGCCTGCTCGATCGGCACGTCATACAGGTATCCCCGCTGCCAGTTGAAGTCCCAATCGGGCGTCTGCAGCAGGCACTCTTCAGCCGGCTCCTCGCCCGGTGCGGCGCGTGTGATGCCAATGCGCATGTCGGTGCCAACGTAGTGCATGTGCGTGCCGACGGCCCAGATGCGAAGCTCTGGAGAGTTTTCGGATACTGCCAGGCGCATGCGTTCCACGTGATTCTCTGCGCCAGCGGGGATGCGAAACTCCGGCTCCGCGCTGTCGCCAGGGCCGGGTTGAAGCCCCATACCACCAGTGGTTGCCCCGCGTGAATTACCCATCAGAGCCATGGTCGCGACGTACTCGGGAAGGCCTGCGCTGTACTTTCGCAGCTGCAGCGACGTGGTGCTGTCGGTCTGAGCCTGGCCCACCGCGTGGTAGTGCACCTGCATCACCAGGCGACCCGTGCTCGGAATGGCCATCGCCACACCTTCCGGCGCGCGAACCGGTACGCCGCCAGGCGCCCAGGCCAGGACCAGCGAGCCACCCGACACGCCAGGTCCACCGAAGCAGTCGTAGTAGCCCTGCTCGTTGGCCTGCGTCGCGCTATCCCCGTTCGGATCCGTGTAGACCAGGACGTGATGCACAATCAGGGAATTACCCGGGTGCACCTGCACGGCATCGAGCAGGACCCGTTCGCCGAGCAGGGCAGCCTCCGGGCCGGTCGCGGCCAGAGGCGTTAGATCCGGTGCCAGCGAGAAGCAGATGAAGGTGTCGTCGAAGCCTTCCACCGTGATCGGAGCAGGAATCGTGACGCTGACCTCTGCGTCGGACAGCTCCAGCTGCGGCGTGGGAGGCAGCGGCGCGGCGGCATTCGGATCCCCCTCGGGCGCCCCTGCCAGATCCCATAGACGGAGCAGCTCTACCTTGTCGGCGCCAACGCGCAGGTCTTCCTTGAACGGAAAGCGCGGCGCGCAGTCGGCCGTGGTCTCCGCCAGGAATGGCGGCATGTAGCCTTGTTCGACGATGCCCGCCAGGGCCGTGCTCCACAGCTTGGTCTGCTGGTAGGTCTGCAGGCTGAACGGGCCGACGCCGCCATCGCGGTGACAGCCCTGACAGTGCTGACCCATGATCGGCGCGATGTTCTGGTGCCACGTCGGGGCGCTGGCGACACCACCGCTTCCCGGCATGCCCGCGCTGCCCGCGCCGCTCGCGGCGCTGCCCCCGGCGCCGGGAGCTATCGGGTCGCTGGACTCACCACAAGCGCAGAGCAACAGCGCCGCGGCACCAAGCAGCACCACCGGGAGTGAGGAAGCCTTCAAGCAGGCCCATTTAGCCATGGGCAAGCAGCCTGGGCAACCACGGCTCCGCAGTAGCCTGCTAGCGCAAGATGGTCAGCTGCTGCAGCTGCCAGTCGAGCTTGAGCGCCGCGGTCTCATCCGTCGCGTTCCGCGCCAGCCCCGCCGCATCCAGCTGTGTCTATCACCGGACGTGCTCCCGCCCCTCCGGCCCCAATCGATCGAATCCTCTGTGTCGCGGTACTAGGCGTGTGTCGCCCAGCGGGCTCTGGGGATGCAAAATGGTGCCATGATTTCTCGCGAAGCTTGCTGAGATCGTGCTGCCGATCCGCCGCTCGGCTTGCGGAAGCCGAGGCGACGCATCAGCTTGCTTTCGGTACCAGCAAGAGCAAGCACTTTCGCAAGAGCTGCTCGACGTCGAGACCAGGCTCGCTTCCGAGCGCTTGGCCGACCGCCGCCGCCGCCTCGCTGCGCCCAAAGCCGAGCTCGCAGAGCGACGAAAGCACTTTGGCGGGTGCTTCGAGCGGCGGCGTTCCGGTCGCCGGCACTTCCGTCCTGCCAGCACGCGCCGCTGGCGATCGGGCGCGGATCTTCGCCTCGATGTGCGCCTCGCCGAAGACCTGCCGGGCACTTTCCAAATTGTGAGCGCTGCAGAGCAGGCATAGATTCTCGAGCGTCGGCGGGCCGCGCCGTGCAAAGGGAGTCTTGTGCTCGATGGTCAGAAAGCGCCGCTCAGCGCAGCGGCGCCCTTCGCCGTCGACGAACGTGCACTGTGCTTGGTCTCGTTCCCACACTGCGCGCTCGATCTCGAGGGGCACGTGACGCGATCCCGGCCTGAGCTCGCGTGGCTTGCGGGCCTTACCTGCCCCGAAGCGCTTGCGGGTCTCTTGCTCGATGAGCGCATCCACCGCGCGCTCGACCAGCTCCCCCAGGTCGCCACTCGGCAGCGCGTGGCTCAAGAGCTCGCGCGCTTTTTCGAGCTTCTCATAGAGTTCGGCTCGAGCCGTGAATTCCACCCGCAAGCGCGAGGGCGACAGCGGCTCGAGCCGGGCTCGGGCAGGTTCGCCTGTCCTGGAGCAGGTAACCGGACGCGCGTGAGCGATCGATGGGGGGACGGCGGCCAACATCAGCTGCTCGGCTTCGGCCGGCCTGGAAACCTCCGGGCTCACGGGCTCGAGGCTTGGCGGCACGTCCGGTCGCGGAAACCAGCGTGCGATGAGCTCCTCAATCTGACGTCGCGACTTGCCGCGCGCCTCGCCGAGCAGCGCCGCCGCATTGTCTTCTGTTAGGTGTTGCGACAGCAGAAAGAGCCCGGTCAGGTGAATCGTTCCGGCGCGCAGCTCATCGAGCACCTGGGGCAGGCGCAGCGCGAGCTTGGCGACGCGGTGGCGCTTGAGCGCGGCGTCCTCGGCATAGCCGAGCCGCTGGATGCAGTAGCGGTAGAGCGAGGAGACGGACAGGCTCAGGTAGCGTTGGCTACGTGCAAGTGCACGGATGGATGGGCGGTGAGAGGTCGGCCAACTTTTTGGTCGACCGGCGCGCGGCGCGACACTTCGCGGTCGGGCCGTCCACCCGAGCCCGAGATGCAAGGGCCGTGACGGGCGCCGTGTCTTCAGCTGCCTGCTCGCATTTCTTCCGAGACTTTGATGCCGGCATTGGGGCTACGGGCTCGCAGCCCGCTTCATCCCATCTCTCCGAAGCCCCGAAAAGCGAGGAACCACACCATCGCCGGCGCCAGGAGCGCGCTGCGTCGTGCGAGTAGCGCGGTTCAGCCGTCGAGCCCTGCTTGTTCCATCCAGCAAGCCTCGACCCCCGCCGCGTTATCTCTGCTCGCGCTCCATCAGCACCTTTCGGCGCGGCAGCGATACGGGGGTACCGATCGACGCGACGGCAGCCAGCTGCCATTCGAGCTGCACGTTGGCAGCCCGATCTATTTAGGTTTCCGTCCGAGCACCAGCCCGCGTCTAGCTGTGAGAGTGCCTCCCCTGGCGTGGCTTTGACGCATGATTTCCGCGCACTTCCCGGTTTCTTCGACAGCGATTCCGCTAGCGTGGCGCGCCAGCGGCTCCCGGTCGAATGACCTACACCTCCTCGCAGCCGTCGAGCCAGAGGGGCCTTTTGCCTCCCTCGCGGTGCTACTCGTCCAAGGATTGTTACGCTGCGCGCCCGGCACTACGTTGCCGTGCCCCGATGGAGAAGACGATTCTCGAAGGCGCGCGGACGCACAATCTTCAGGGCATCAGTCTCGCGCTCGAGCCGGGGCAGATCGTAGCGGTGACGGGCGTCAGCGGCGCTGGCAAGAGCAGCCTGGCGCTGGATACGCTGTACGCCGAGGGGCAGCGCCGCTTCGTGGAGAGCTTCAGCCCCTATGCGCGCCAATTCCTCGAGCGGCTGGAGCGGCCGCCGATGACCCGGCTCGAGCCAGTGCCCGCCGGCATCGCGGTGGATCGACGGGCTCCGGTGAAGAGCTCGCGCTGCACGGTGGCGACGATGGCGGACATCGAGCCGTACCTGGCGGCGTTGTTCCTGCGCGAGGCCGTGCCGGTTTGCCCGGAGCACGAGCTGACCGGTGTGATGCTGACGGTGGAGCGCGCAGCCGAGCGCGTCGTGGTCGCCTCGGGCGGCGCGCGCACGATCATCACCTACTCGCTGTCGGTCAAGGGCCGCGAGCAGTACCTGGAGCTACGGGAGCAGCTGGCGCGTGACGGCTACCGGCGCCTGCTGGTCGCGGGTGAGGCGCAGGATATCGACGCGCTCACGCCGTCGCTGGCGGTCAAACAAGGGCTCTTACACGTCATCGTGGATCGGCTGGGCAGCGGCACGGAGCGAGAGCGCGCGGCCGATGCCATCGAGGCGGCGTGGCAGCTTGGCAGCGGGCTCTCGCACGTGCACGTGGCCGAAACGCAGCTCAGCTTGCGCCAGGGTTTGGCTTGCCCGCAGTGTGCCAAGCCGCTCGAGACCGCGCGCGCCGGCCTGTTCAGCTACGAGTCACCGGTCGGCGCTTGCCCGACGTGCCGCGGCTTCGGGCGCACGCTCGGTGTGGATCTGAGCAAGGTGATTCCGGATCCGTCTCGGTCCATCGAAGACGGGGCGGTTCGACCCTGGCGCGGCAACGCCACCAAGTGGGAGCGCGCGGAGGTGAAGAAGCTGTGCCGTCGCCACGCTATCCCGAGCGACGTGCCCTACCGCTCGCTCACGGCCGCGCAGCAGCGCGTGATCCTGAAGGGCGACGGCAGCTGGCACAAGGGCTTGTTCCCTGGCGTGCTCGGCTGGTTCAAGTGGCTGGAGACCAAGACTTACAAGATGCACGTGCGCGTGCTGCTGGCCCGCTATCGCTCGTATGACCAGTGCCTGGCCTGCGGGGGGCGGCGGCTCAATCCGACGGCGCTTGCCTACCGCGTTTCTGGCCTGAGCATCGCGGACTACCACGCGCTCGAGATCGGCGAGGCCCGGGGTCGCGTCGACGCGCTCGAGACCAAGACGGCGCAGGGAGATCTCGCGCGGCGTGAGCTGTCGAGCCGGCTCGGCTACCTCGATCGGGTGGGGCTCGGCTACCTGACGCTGGATCGGCAAGCCCGCACGCTGTCGGGCGGTGAGGCGCAGCGCGTGACGCTCACCGCCGCGCTCGGTACCTCGCTGCACAATGCGCTATTCGTGCTCGACGAGCCCAGTGTCGGCCTGCACCCGAGCGACATCGTCCCGCTCGCTGAGATGGTGCGGGAGCTCGCCCAGCGCAACAACACCGTGCTCGTCGTCGAGCACGATGCGGCGCTGATCCGCGCGGCGGATCGCGTGCTCGAGCTCGGACCGGGGGCTGGCGCCGAAGGCGGGCGCATCGTATTCGACGGCTCGCCGCGTGCGACCGCTGCCGCCGCCGGCGCCACCGCGCGTGCCCTGGGCGGCGTCGCGCGTCGCACTGAGCCGGTGCGCACCCCGAGCGGATTTCTCGAGCTGCGCGGTGCGCGCGCCAATAATCTGCAGAACGTGAGTGTCGACGTGCCACTCGGCGTGGTGTGCGCGGTGACCGGGCCGAGCGGCTCCGGCAAGAGCACGCTGGCCGTCGATATTCTGTATCGCGCGCTGGCTCGACACTTCAGCGACTTCGATGTGGAGCTACCAGGCCCGTTCGACAGCCTGACGGGTCATCAGGCGCTAGAGCGTGTGGCGCTGGTCGATCAGTCCCCACTCGGACGCACCTCGCGCGGCAATCCCGGCACCTACACCAAGGCTTGGGATCGCGTGCGCGCGCTCTACGGCAAGGAGCCGACCGCGCTGGCCCGCGGCCTGACCGCGTCGCATTTTTCCTTCAACGTGGCGGGGGGTCGCTGCGACGCGTGTGCGGGCGAGGGGTTCGAGACGGTCGAGATGCAGTTTCTGGCCGATGTGCGGCTGCTCTGCCCGGTTTGCCAGGGCCGGCGCTTCAAGCCCGAGGTGCTCGGCATCGAGCGTCAGGGCGTCAGCATCGCGGACGTGCTGGAGATGACAGTGGCGCGAGCGCTCCAAATTTTTCAATCCGAAGCGCCGATTCAGCGGGCCCTGGGGCCCCTGGCCATGCTGGGTCTGGGTTATTTGCGGCTCGGCCAACCACTGACGACCCTGTCGGGTGGGGAGGCGCAGCGCCTGAAGCTGGCGCGCGCGCTGTCGGAAAACCTGCGCGGCGCGCTCTTGATCCTGGACGAGCCGAGCGCCGGCTTGCACGTCGACGAGGTGGAGCAAGTATTGCGCGCGCTCTCGGCAATCGTCACGGCGGGCGGCAGCGTGCTGGTCGTGGAGCACGATTTGGATCTGATCGGCAGCGCGGACTACGTCATCGACTTGGGACCGGGCGCAGGGGCTCGCGGCGGACAGGTGCTGGCCGCAGGTCCACCGCGCGAGCTGGCCAAACACGACTCCAAGACGGGTCTGGCTCTGCGTGACTACTTCGCTGAGCGCGGCGCGCCGCTGAAGTGGGCGACTCGCCGCGCAGAAAACGGCAAGAAGCTCGGGCGAAGCCTGAGCGTGGTGCGGGCGCGCGAGCACAACCTGAAGGAAGTTTCGGTGCAGATCCCGCACGGTAAGCTGAGCGTCGTGACCGGACCGAGTGGGTCCGGCAAGAGCTCGCTGGCCTTCGACGTGATCTTCGCGGAAGGGCAGCGGCGCTTTCTGGAGACGCTCACGCCGTACGCGCGTCAATTTCTGCCTACCATGCCGCGACCGGACGTGGACAGCGTGACCGGTGTGCCGCCTTCGATAGCGCTCGAGCAGCGCACCACGCGAGCAGGTGGCAAGTCGACGGTTGCGACCGTGACCGAGATCGCTCACTACCTGCGCCTGCTGTTCGCGAAACTGGCGGTGCTGCATTGCCCCGACCACGACGCGCCCATCACTCACACCACGACCGATGCGCTGCTCGCGAGCTTGAGGCGCTCGAGCTCGGGGCAGTCGCTGCTTTCGCCCGTGGTGCGGGCACGCAAGGGCACCTACCTCGACGTGTTCACGGCGGCCGAGCGCCAGGGCATTGCCGCGGCCATCTGCGACGGCGTGCGTGTCTCGACCAGCCGGCCACCGCGTCTCGCCAAGACCAAGGAACACACCATCGATCTGGTGATCGTGGACAAGGTGGAGCCCAAGCGTCTGAGCCGAGAGCAATTCGAGCAGGCGCTGAAGCTGGGCGCCGGCTCGGTCAAGCTGCGTGGTCAGAGCGGCAAAGAGCAGCTGCTGTCGCTGCAGAGCGCCTGTCCCGAGTGCGGCTTTTCGGTGCCGGAGCTCGACCCGCGCTGGTTTTCGTTCGCCACCAAGCAGGGCCGTTGTGAGGGCTGTGAAGGCGCGGGAGTGCTCGAGACGGAGCCGTCCAAGAAGCGCGGGCGCAAGGCCGCCGAAGCAGTCGTGTTGCAGGTGATCTGTCCCGATTGTCGCGGCGCCCGGCTTTCGCCCATCCCGCGCGCGGCGCGTTTCGACGGCGAGCGCTACCATGAGCTCGTAGCTCGCTCGGTGTCGAGCTTGCTCGAGCGCCTGGAGGGCTTGCGCGTGACCGGCGACGCCGCGCGCATCGCGGAGCCGATCCTGGCCGAGCTGCTACGGCGCGTGCGCTTCCTGGTCCAGGTCGGGCTCGGTTACCTGAGCCTGGATCGCTCGGCGGCGACGCTGTCAGGTGGGGAAATGCAGCGCCTGCGGCTCGCGGCGCAGCTCGGAGCCGGCTTGACCGGCGCGCTCTACGTGCTGGACGAGCCCACCATCGGCCTGCATCCGCGCGACACGGGCAGGTTGATCCAAAACCTGCGCAGCCTGGTCGAGCTGGGCTCGACGGTCGTGGTGGTCGAGCACGATGCCGAGACGATTCGCGCTGCCGATTACCTGATCGACCTCGGTCCCGGTGGTGGCTCGCGCGGCGGTCACGTGGTGGCAGCCGGCAGTCCTGCCGACGTGCTTCGTCGCGCGGATTCACCGACCGGCCGCGCCCTCTCGGCGCCGCCCGCGTTGCGTGCGCCACTAGCCATCCGTTCGGGGCACGAGACTCTGGTGCTGAAGGGCGCGAGCGCTCACAACCTGAAGAACGTGGATCTGGCAGTGCCGCTCGGGCGCTTCACGGTCGTGGCAGGGGTGAGCGGCTCCGGTAAGAGCACGCTGGTACGGCGGGTGCTACTGCCGGCCTTGAAGAACAAGCTCGGACTCGTGACCGAGCCGCCCGGGTCCTTCGTGAGCCTTTCGGGTGGCAGCAGCTTGCGGCGCGCGGTGGCGGTGGATCAATCGCCGATCGGTCGCACACCGCGCTCGGTGCCGGCGACCTTCCTGGGCATCTGGGATCAGATCCGTCGGGTCTTTGCCAGCACGCCGGATGCGCGACTGCGCGGCTTCGAACCCGCGCGTTTTTCGTTCAACACCGGGCGCGGCGGTCAGTGTCCGACCTGCGAAGGGCAGGGCGCCATCACGCACGAGATGAGCTTCTTGCCAGACGTGATCTCGTCGTGTCCGACCTGCGACGGCTTGCGCTTCGAGCCGCGCACCTTGGAGGTGCGCTACATGGGTCATAGTATCGGCGACGTGCTCAGGCTCACCGCGGAGGAGGCTGCGCGCGCTTTCGAGAATCACACCAGCGTGGCCGCTCCGCTGCGCACGCTCTGCGATCTGGGCGCGGGTTACATCACGCTGGGCCAAGGCTCGCACACCCTTTCCGGCGGAGAGGCGCAGCGTCTGAAGCTCGCGGCCGAGCTGACCCAGACCGCGCAGCATGGCGCCACGCTGTACGTGCTCGACGAGCCGACCACTGGGCTGCACCTGGCCGACGTGGCCCGCCTGATGACGGTGCTATCGCGGCTGGTCGAACGAGGCGACACGCTGGTCGTGATCGAGCACCACCCGGAAGTACTGGCCGGCGCGGACTACTTGGTCGAGCTCGGCCCGGAAGGCGGCGAGCGTGGCGGTTACGTGATCGCCGAGGGCCAACCTCGCGTGACCGCGCGCTCGAAGACTCCGACTGCGCAGGTGCTGCGCCAGCTCTTTACCGCGGCCACGGTCACACAGGCTCAGCTATGAAGCGGCGCGCTCCTTGAGTCTCGGAGCGCGCCGTGGCGGGGGGACGTCGAGGAAAGTCACGCATTGAACCCCCCGCGGCGCCGGTCTACCGTGCTCGGCTCATGTTGTACTTGAACCGAGGCGGCCCGCCCGAGGGCCCTTTCGAGGAAGCCCGCATCGTACAGATGATCCAGTCGGGGGAGCTCACGCAGGGAGGCGTGTGCCCGGTAGGACAGAACCAGTGGTGGCCGCTGCAGCAGATCCCAGCCTTCGCGCAGGCGCTGGCGCAGCGCGCCGCCGCGCCGCCCGCGTATGCGGCGCCGCCCGCCGGCTATGGACCACCACCAGCCGGCTACGGCGCAGATCCGCACCAATACGCGCAGCAGCCGCAACCTGCTCATGGCGCTACGCCGCTGCACGCCGGCTACGGCGCGCCGGGCTACGGCCCCGGTCCGTCGGCGTCGGGCTACGGACCACTGCTCGGCCCCACCGCTCCCGGCTATGGCTCGCCCGCGCACGCGATGCCGCCTGGTCACGGGGCGCGCAAGACGATACCGGGCGAGAAGAAGGGTGGTCGCACGATCCTGATCGTCGCGCTCGTCGGCGTCGTGCTGCTGTTCTTGGTGGGCAGCGCCGTGGGCGCCTACCTGATGTTCTTCTCGAGCGCCGGGGCGCCCAAGATGGCCGCCACCATGCCGCGCGACTCCGAGATGTTGATCGACGTCGGCAGCGTGCCCAAGTTGATCCTGGATCTGAAGAACGTCGAGTACCTCGACACGTCACTGCGTGATGACAAGAAAGTGTTCGACGACACCGCCGACTCGGTGGCGAAAGCCTTCGATATCTCGCTCGGCGACGCGCGCGAGTTTCTGGTGTCGTCGCGCTCCATCGGGTTTGCTGCGCGAAAAATCGCCACCCAGGCCGAAGCGGCTTTCGCGATCGGTTTCAGCAGCTCGGACCCGGTCGAGGCGCTGCTCAAATCGCCCCGTTTCATTGCCTCCGGCGCGCTCGGCCAAACCGGTAAACGCTATCAACTGACCAAAAAGGTGCTGCAGTCGAGCGTGGGCCAGGACATGCTGCTCAAGGGTCTGGCGGACGCGGAGCTGGGTATCGGTCGGGAGGTTTTGGTGTGGTTCCCTCCGCATCAGCTGCTGGCGTTCGGCACCGAGCTGTTCGTGGCAGACTTGGCCAAGGTGGTCGAAGAGGGCGCGGCATCGCTCGAAACCAATCCGTCGTTCCAGACCGCGGCCAAGGATTTCGACAGCAACGCGCGCCTCAGCGCCTTCCTGGATCCCGGCATCTTTGCCACCATCGACGACCCCAAGGTCAAAGAGATCCTGGACGGGTACTTCAAGCCCGCGGCCCCGCTGACCGGCATGCTGACGGTCAAACCTGCTGGTTTCGTGACCAGCTTGACCGGCCACATCATCGGCACGAAGCTGCCGAAAGGCTCGACCTACCAAGCGCCGCGCAAGCTCGAGCTACCCAGCCGCTTGCCGGTCGAGACGTTGGCCTACGCTGCGGTTCAAACCGAATCCAAGCTGACCGGGCCCGACTTGCTGAAGCTGATGCTAGAGCAGCTGGAGGCGGCCGAGCCCCGCTCGCGGCGTGAGGTGGAGCAGGGTTTGCAGCAGCTCGAGCAGTTGCTCGGGGTGAGCATGGCCAAACTGCTGGATGGCATCGGCGCCGAGGGCGTGCTCGGGCTGGCAGCATCGCCCGATGTCAGTCTGGACGCGACCACGCTGTCGAAGGGGCCTGAGGCTGCCGTGAAGCTCAACCTCACCTGGGTGCAGCAGCTGAAAGACGAGAGCGAGTACAAGCGACTGGCCGCTCAGCTCAAGCAGAAGCTGCTGCCCACGATCCGTGAGGTCAACGTGACCGAGGACGGACCGGGTTTCGCGCTCACCCCGCGCCGCGTACCGCTGCCGGTCAGCTTGCGCATGAAATTCTTCGACAAGCACCTGTTCATCACCGCGGGCGGCAATACCCTGTGTGATCGCGCCGAGGCTGCTTTTTCCAAATCGGACCGCACTTTGAAGGACGACGCCGCCCATCAGGCTGCGCTCGCCGCGCTGCCCGAGCAGCACCATTTCAGGTTTTGGCTCGACAGCGGACGCGTCGCGGAGACGCTTTTCAAGAACCCGTTGCTCCGCGCGCGCGCTGTCGAGTCCGGCGTGCAGATCGAGAAGTTTCGCCTGACCGGGCCGCAGCGCGTCACTAGCGCCTTCTCGGTGCGCAGTGAGGTGCAGAACGAGGTCTGGACCTACCGCGTCGACGCTCTGAACCTGCAGGCGCTTGCGCCGCTCGGCTTCGGCGCGGTAGCGCTCGGCGGCAACCTGGCGGGTGGCGGCGCGCTCCCGCCGCTCTAGCGGGCCATGACGGCTGGCTCCGACTACCTCGCTTCCCCCGAGCAGCTGACGGCCGCCCTCGGGCGGGCCTCGCCGGCCGAGCTGGTGCTGCTGGCCGCACAAGCGCTCCGGGTCGGAAGCCTCGACTACGCGGCGGCCATCTGTGACTGCTGGCAAGGGGAGCCCGACTCCGCCCTGCAGCTCACGCGTGCGGCTGCGCTATTCGGGCTGGGCCAGCACGCTGTGGCGATCGAGCTGGTGGATCGGGTGCTGGCGACCGCCCCCGATCATCTGTCGGCGCTCTTCTACCGCGCGCAGATGGCAGCCCACGCTGGGGACCTGAGCCGCGCCTCCGAGCTGCTGCTGGCGGTGCTGGGGCGATTCCCGGATTTTCCTGGCGCGCAGGGCGCGCTGGCCAGCGTGCGCTTACCAGGGCCGCCCTACCGCGACGTGCTGCGGCGCTTGCACGAGCTCGTCAAGCCTCGCACCTACCTCGAGATTGGCGTCGAGACGGGCACCACGCTGGCGCTGGCTCGAGCGGCCGAGCGCGCCATCGGCATCGACCCGGACTCGAGCAAGTTGAGAAGCGATCTGCTGCCGCCCTGCGCGCGTGTGGTTCACGAGACCAGCGACGCCTTCTTCGCGCGGCAGACGCGCACCCAGGCCTTCGGCGCCCATCGCATCGATCTGGCGTTCATCGACGGCATGCATTGGTTCGAGTATGCTCTGCGCGACTTCATCAACGTCGAGGCCTGGTCCGGGACCGACGGTAGCATCGTGCTGCACGATTGTTTGCCGGTTTTTCCGCTGACGGCGAGCCGCCAGCGACAGACCAAGTTTTGGGTCGGCGACGTCTGGAAGATCGTGCCGATTCTGCGCGAGCACCGGCCGGAGCTGCGTATCAAGATCATCGCGACCGCGCCTTCCGGTCTGTGCCTAGTGCGCGGGCTCAATCCCGCTTCGAAGGTCTTGCGCGAAAGGCTCGACGAAATCGTCGAGCAGTATCGGGAGCGCGAGTACCCGGCCACGGCGCTAGAAACGCCCGCGGGCTTCGAGCTCGTGCCCGCTAGCGAGGCGGGCCTCAAAGAAGCACTGCGATGAACGTCGATCGCTTCGAGCAGTATCGGCGCTTCGTGCAGGGTGCTCCCGAAACGGACGCTGGTTACCTGTTCGATCGCCCGCAGACTCGTTTCTGGCCCGAACCGAGCGACGAGCTGGTGGCGGCGCCGGCCCAGCTGAAGCGCGCTTCTAACCTGGTGAGAGTCGAGGTGGCGGGCGCTGTGCTGCCGCTGTCCGGTCTGGATTTCGCAACGGTGCAAGCTGCCTTTCAGGCTCTGCCGTGCAGCCTCGGACGGCTCCACATCGCGCTCGGCGCACGAGCACCGAGCTTCATCGAGCAAACCTTCGCCAAAGTAGTGTTCGCGCCGGGCGCAGTGGCAGAGCTCGAGGTGGAGCTACCGTCGCTCGAGATCGTGCGCTTCCCCGGGTCGCCTTACGAGGTGGTGCGCTCGTACTGGCGCAACATGCGGGCGGTGCGGCGCCGGCTGCAGGCCGGCGGATTGCCCGCTGACGCACTCGAGCTGCGCAGCCTGCTGCTCGAGCTGCACGAGCTGGCGCTGACCGGCGACGCTACTTCGTCGTGCCGTTCGTCGTTCTACCTGCCTGCCAGTCGTCTGGGTCGCAAGCGTCCCGACCCAGGCTCGCTGCTCACGAGCGCCGCCCGCGTCAGCGTGCCGCTGCTCGGTGGTCAGCACTACTGGCAACTGCTCGCGGAGAGCGTTTCTGACGAAGCCGCTCTGCACGCCGAGCGGCACGTCAGGGTCGACGGCCTGAAGCTGGGTCATTTTGCGCCGGGCCGCGAGGAAGGGGAGAGTGAAACGCGATCCTGGTTCATTCCGCCTCGCCCACTCGAGGACGCGCATTTCGAGGCGCTGGCTGCAGATCTGCGGCACGCCGGCGAGGCCCGCGAAAAGGGTGAAGCTTCGGCGGTGCTGGCGGCGCTTGCCGCCTTTCACTACCGCTTCGTGCGCATCCATCCGCTGCCGAGCGCCAACCAGAGTCTCTCGATGAGCTTCGTCAATGCGATCCTGCACGACCTACGAGGCGTCGGGATTCCGCATCACCTGTTGGACCAGCTGGCGCTGCGCTTTGATTTGCCTGCCTACCAGCGGTTGTTTGCGCGTGCCGTCGCTGCCTGGAGCGTACCGAGCACGAGCCCCACCGAGCGAGTGCGTCAGCTACTACGCATGCGCGCCGAGCTGAATGAGCTCATTTCCGAGCTGAGCAAAACTCGAACCTTGCTCGAAGGCAGAGCGCTCCTTCCCGAGCGCAGAGGGGGTCGGAGCCTGGCGCTGCTGCACCCTTGAATCGTGATCGGGCCGGGTCAACGGATGGATGGGCGCACGAAGGTATCGAAGCCAGCCCAGGACCTGTTCCCAGCCAGTGAACCCGCAAGCTGTTTCTTGTAGTAAGCGACGGGCGTTAACGCCC
>DATEDZ010000194.1:0-8981 GCA_035281385.1 Polyangiaceae bacterium | reverse complement strand
GGGTCCACCGCAGTCAGGCAGGGTCTCGCCCTTGTCCGTGTCGAGCACTCGATTCATGCAGTGGGGTGGTGCGCAGGCGTCGACGCCGAACGCGCCACCGTAAGGCTCGCCCGCGTCGGCGCCGCAAAGCAACCCGGGTAGGCAGTCGCCGCTCTTGCTGCACGGGTAATCCCCCATGCCGCAAAGGCAGGACGGTGTGCAGTAACCGCTCGCACCTTTGACCACGGTCGACGTGCACTCGCATTCTGGGCAGTCGCTGCCGCCGCAATCCGCCCGCACCTCCCCTGCGTCGGTCTCCCAATTCGCGCAATGCCCTGCGGTGCAGACGGACGCATGGGACCCCAGTCCCAGCGCTGGCGCGTGGCGTGCCGAGC
Source organism: Polyangiaceae bacterium (assembly GCA_035281385.1). Lineage (GTDB taxonomy): Bacteria > Myxococcota_A > Polyangia > Polyangiales > Polyangiaceae > PMG-095. The sequence goes on along the minus strand of DATEDZ010000194.1, from coordinate 8,607 downwards.
ACGCGAGCCCTGCCTCGCAGTCCTCGGCGCTGTCGCAGCACCCCACTCCCTGGTCGCAGGGAGTGTCTTCAGTGCACTTCCGGTAGGTCGCGGCGGCGCGCGGCAGCCGCAATGGGAGAGCTGGGGCTTCTTCCAAATCGCCGGCTGCGTTGCCCTCGAAGAAGGTCGCCCTGAAGTCATCGTGTAGGAAACGGCCACCGTTGGCCGTATCGATTCTGGCCAGGATGCCGAACCGACCTGCAACGCCTCCGAAGCGCTGAGCGATGGTTGAGTCGCTCGGCAACGTATCCGACATCAACCATGTAGCCGGCTCGACGCCGCCCACACGCCAGACCCGCATGCCGATGAACAAAGTACCGTCTGGATTCGTGACAACTCGAAAACGCAGACGAAAGTCGACCAGAACGCCGACGCCGACGTTGTTGAAGGAGAGCGGATAGGGAGACGATTTGATCGTGACGGGCGCACCGCCATCGATCGTGGCGCTCAACGTCCACGGGTTGGGGTTTCGGCTGCTAAACGAGACCCATAAATAGGTGTCGCTGTCGTCGTCCGCCCGACGCGCGAACATGCCGCCAAATTGCGCCGTACCAACGAAGCGAAGCGTCGTGACCAGATCTAGATTTTCGGCCGAATGATCATTGATCCAGGCGAACATCGAGCCCGGAAGACTGAACGCATTGAATTCCCCTTCTCCTGCCTGCGCCGTGAGCGTCACCGGCCCGGTCACGGCCGACGACCACTGCGCAGGCCACGGCGTGCCGGTGGCCCCGGACCAGGTTTCGGTCACGACACGCGGCTGAGTCCCGGCGGCGGCCAAGTGCGTGGGGGCGTAGTGAACCAGGACGTCCGGCTCGCCCGAGACCTGGCTCACGGTGCGACCGTAGTCGTCCCAAGCGATCGCGAGCGCGCCTCCTGGAGGGAGCGCGGTGGTCGCGAGTGCCGGCCGTCGTTGATCGCCCGCGCTTCCGTCACACGTTCTCGGGATCAAGAGCTCCGGCTCCTCGATATCGAGACGCGGCGGATCGCCTGCCTGCCAGCGCATGAACTTGAGCCAGATCTGATCGCCCGCTGCGTCACCGGGCCGCGCTTCCGAGCGCCACGCCACGTAGATACCCTCATCATGGCGCGCGACGGCAGGATTGAGGTGCGCGGTCTGGTGCTCGGCGGTGAAGACGAGATCGAGGGGGTCGAAGGCGGAAAACGCGGGGGTCAGCGAGCCTTGGGTATCGATCACCGAATACCGGAGGCGCGGAGTGTTGTAGATGCCCGTCGTCCCGGGGTCCGTTCCTGCCGAAAACACGACCAGCAGGTGCGTCGCGTCGAGCTCGACCAACGCGGGGCGGTCATCCAGCGGTCCACCAAAGACAGGGCCAATTCGAAAGGCTTTGTCGGCCGCCTTGACCACGATGTACTCAGCGCCATCGGCCGCGCCCTCACGATAGGCGGCCGCCCAGCCCCCGTCGAACGCCGCCAGCGCTACCGCGGCTTCGGGCAGATCCGTCTCAGCTAATGTCGAATCTCCGGACGCCGGTATCAGGTTCTCATCGAATACCCGGTACCGCAAATCTGGACCGTTGAACGCATCCGAGTAATCTTCCCAGGCAACGACGAGCTGACTGCCCGTCCAAAGGATATCGGGATTCAGCTGAGAGAGCTCGCGCTGGGCATTCGCTGCCATCAAGGGACCCAGCTCCCCATCGGCCATCACGCGCCTGACCACGACGCCAAGATCCGAACCATCTCCGTCGAAGTCGCCCCACGCCACCGCATAGCTCCCATCCGGCAACGCCGCCGCCACCGGATTCGCTTCGTAGATGGGCGATGCCCCTTCACTCGCGGTCACGTAGTGCGCCGGCTGGCCCCAAATGTTGAACAGTGTCGCCCCAATCGCCGGCTCGTCTCCACCCGCCTGCACGTACGTCGTGATGAAACCATCCTCGAGCCCCGACACCGGATGTCGACCCGCACCCAAATAGCGATCCGTCGACGGCTCATCCATCATCGGCCCCGGTCCGCCCGCTTCATCCCGCGTTTGGCACTCATCGGTGCACGCGTCTGGCCCAGTCGGAGCGCCACCGTCACCATCGTCGCACTCCTCGTCAGGGCCAACGATCGCATCGCCGCACTCTGTCGAAGTGCCGTAGGGTGGACCGAGCGGCAAGTCCGGCCCAGCTCCACCCTCACCCCCCGCGCCCGGCCCGAAGCCTTCTTGGCCGCTCGAGGAGTCGAAGAGTGCCACGTGCTTCGGGACGTTGGGCTCGGAGGGATTCGATTCACCGCCCCCTTCTTCGTCACCGAGATCGGTCGCACCCGCGCTGCCCCCACCCGCCGCCCCAGGTACGATCAGGATCGGATCACCACATCCCCACGCCAGCACCCCGCCCAACACGGCACCTCCGATCACCTTCTCGATACCGGCTGAAAACCTCACCCTATCAATCCTCCGCAACTGTCGGACGGGAGAACGACCCTAGCGTCGCTAGAGCGGAGGAACAAGCCAAATCCACGAAGTTGAATGTGCAAATCGTGGGTCAGCCGGCATGGTGGGCGGCTTCAAAGGAAGGCCATCATCGGGAGTCGCGCCGTCGCCTTGGCCGCCGCTGCTGGCGTGCTGCTCGCGCTCGTCGATGACGAAGTAGACGTGGCATTTGGCCTTCTCGAGCAGCATGCGCCTGAGCTGAGGCCGTCGCGCGGTCGGGGATGGCGTGCCTGGGCTGCTTACAGTCCGCAGGTGCTCGATGATCTCGTCCATCTCCGCTCTGAAGACATCTGGATGATCCGCCTTCTTCCGCCAGCGCGTATCGATGCGCTCGACGCAGAGCTGCGCACGCACCGAGATTCGACGGTCCTCACGGGTTTTTGGCTCGGAGCTGAGCCATAAACGCGCGGGCTTCCATGTGGCGACTGTTCTCCATGTCGCGGATCCCCTCTTCGATTCCTTCTTCGATCTCCGCGCGCTCCTCGGGGTCCATGCCCGCCCACGGATCAGTCGTGACCAGCTGCAGCTCGACCGGCGTACCCTCGGAATGCGCGGCGGGTTCGTCGCTGACGTAGTAGCCGTTTCGGACGTGCGCTTTCACCGTGCTCATTGCTTCGTGCATCTTATCTCGTTTCTCCTGGTTTCGCGTGTCGGGGCTCGTCGCAAAAAGTCGAGGCAAGCGCCGCGTTGCGGGCCTCAGCCTTTCGAGTGCCGCACCAAAACGACGTCCCTTGCGGCTAGAAACGCCGCGCCGAGGCGAACCGGGATCGAGCAGCGACTGGGAAGGCTCGCGAGCTCCTCCCGATCGACGAAGAACAATCGCTTGGCAGGCTCGAGCTCGAGACCGGCTGGCGCTGGTCGGGCGCCCGCCCGCTCCAGCCGTTCGGCGTCCTCGGCACTGATGCGGAAGGCCTCCGCCGCATCCACGAGCACTCGCCGCACTCGAAACCAAACGCCCGATGCGAGATTCCGTTGCCGGTACTGCCAGGCCTGGATCTGTGCCCGCTCGCGGGCTTTGCGAGCGCGCTCTTGCAGAGACTGCGTCACGATCCCCCGTCCACCGCCTCCAGGCGAGTCAGCAGCTCGGCCACGAGAGCGCGATGACCGAGTGGGTCTGGCATGGCGTCACGCGGCTCGAGCAGCGAGAGTGTCGTGAGGTTCGATTGGATGGTGTGGCGCAGATCCTTCGGCAGACGCCGGTAGATGACATCCGTCTCGTCCAGGTCCTTCGGTTGCGCCACGAGCAGCAACCCGAGCGCCACGAGCAGATCTCGATCCCCCTTCTCCCCGGTGCGATCGCTGACCAGCTTCTCGACCAGCAGACCCGCTACACGTGGAACCGGAATGCGAAGCCCGTCGACCTCGACGTCTACCCCGCGATCGAGCAGTGCCAGGTGCTCGAAGACCAGCAGCGGCAGCGCCTCGTCCTCGAAGACGTAGGTCTCGCCCGGTCGGGCGCGATCGACGCCCAAGAAATTGACCTCGATCAAACCGTCGCGCTTCGGCAGCCAAACCGAAGGCTCCTCGGTTGAAGGCGCGAGATCCCGCACCTCGGCCAGACGCTGCTTGACCGCGGCGTGACTACTGACGGGCACGACGATGTCGACGTCTTGAGATACGACGAGGGTCGATTGCGCGCCTGGCTGCAGCAGATTCGGCACCTCGGAGCCCCCGATCAACACGCCTGGCTCTCGCAGGACCGGCTCGACAGCCCGCAGCGTATCGAGGAGCTTCGTGCGAAAGGTCACGCTGGCCAGCATACCAGCGGCGCGTCCATCGGCCTAGCGGCGCTCCGAGGGTGCTCCGCAGCGAGGGCGCGCCTCGGAACCAGCCATCGGGTCTGCTGGTCTTGGGCCAGAAATGAACCGTCACGTTGTTTAGCAGTTCGCACGTGGCGCCTTGCTTCTCTTCGCTAAGTTCGCTGCCACCCCACGAAGACGTCATCAGGTGCTCATGCGAGTAGGGGCCAAGCGATTCACGTCCACGTGGGGCGGCTCGCCCGAGCTCCGTGATAGGGCTCGGGCTCTGCACGACAACGTCACGCGCCGCCGCCGCTCAACGCGCCCTTAGGCGCGTCACGCTGTCTCGGTGTTCGGCGGCTCCCGCCCGCCCCATGCTGCACGACTCGGCCGAGCGCGGACCCCTGGCCCTCCCACGCTCGGCCTGTGTTCGACGTTGGCCCCGGGGCTGTGCGGTGCGCCGTTGTTCGCGCTGCTCGTCGTCAATGCGCTATGGTCCGCACCGATGCCGTCGTTCTTGCACGAGGGGCTCATCGACATGATCCGGAAGAAGCCGGAGTTCGCGGCCGATCTCCTGCGCGAAATTCTCCACGTGGAGGTACCGAGCTTCACCGAGGCCCGCCTCTCGGATGCCAACTTTCCCCAGGTCATTCCGATCGAATTTCGCGCTGATGCCGTCGTGCTGCTCGTCGATGACGAGCCCGTCTTCGGCTGCATCTTCGAGGCGCAGCTCGGCGAGGATCGCGAGAAACGCTTCTCTTGGCCCGTGTACGCTGTGACCGCTCGAGCCCGCTTCGAATGTCCGTTCGTGGTCGTGGTCGCCACGCCAGACAGCGCCATCGCTCGCTGGACCGCTAGGCCCATCGACCTGGGCGCCGGCCAGTTCTGGGCTCCCCTCGTGGTCGGGCCTGAGGGCATTCCCGTAATCATCGACGCCCAAAAGGCGCAGCAGGTCCCCGAGCTCGCCGTCCTCTCGGTCATGGCGCACGGCAAGGGTGACCCTCAAACCGCGGTCGACATCGCCCTGGCCGCTTCCGCTGCACTCACTCATCTGACCGAGGAGCAACGGATGCTATACTTGCTCCTCATCGAAACCGCTCTCGGTGACGCCGCAAAAGAGGCCTTCGAAATGCATCCCCAAACCGAAAAACTCATGAGCAGCTGGCAGCGCGGGTCGTTCGAAAAGGGTCGCGCCGAAGGACAGGCCGAGGGCGTTGCTCACAGCAAAGCAGCCGACGTGCTCGACGTGCTCGACGCACGCGGTCTGCCCGTTACACCCGAGCAGCGCGAGCGTATCCTCGGCTGCTCCGATCTCGAGCTGCTCAAGACCTGGCTCCGTCGCGCTGCTACCGCCGCCGCAACCGACGCGCTGTTCAGCGCGTAGCGCCTTCTCCTTGCCGGCGACGGCCGTGTGACCCGTCATCATTCGCATCTCGGTCATTGTACCTCGCCCCCCGCTTCCGCCCGTCAGGGCTTGGCTCACGCTCTTCTGTTTCGCGACGGCGGTCCTGGGCGGCCTGACGCGTCGGGCGGCGTGGCTGCGCGAGGCGCAGGGAGCGCTGTCGCTGTCGAGCGGGTACCGTCTTTGGCGGCGGCTGAACGAGGCGCAGGGCACCCTGCGGGGGCGGCTCTGCCGCGATCATCGGCCGCCCGACAGCGCCGCGTACGAGCCGCTCGCACACCTGATGGCGCACCTGCGGCTGGTAGTGGGCCAGAGCGAGGGTGCCCCATTTTCGGCGCTGCAAAACCGGCTGAAGCAAGGGCTGATCACGCGGTAGCCGGACGCAGCGGATGGGCGTTGCGCCGCAGTCACGTCGTAGCGCGCTGAGGGTCGCGTGGCGGCCAGAGCTCGACAACACCAGACGGCAATCAGGGTCCGCAGCGGGTCCGACCTATCGCTTCGCGGCGGGCGCATCAGGCGCCGCGAAAGGATCAGAGGACCATCCATGAACCGAGTCAGCAACTATTTGAAGATGCGCGTGCTCGGCGCCATCGAGGCAGCGCCTGGCGAAACCATTGTGACGCGCATCCGGCACGTGAGCGAGCAGACCTTCGTCGACGAGGTGTTGAAAGCCGCCCTTCAGTCGTAGCTTTGGTGATTTCTCATCCGAGGTGACGTGGCAGGTCGGCGCGTGGCCGACAGCGAGAATTCGGCGCTGCTTTTGGAGAGCTTTGACGGGGGATAGTGGCGCCGATAGGACGGCCGACCCTTGGCATCGCCGCTGGGCCCGCCGCGCTTCGTCAGAGGCGAATCCGCGCTCGCCGACGTGCTGCTAGGACTCAAACTCGCCTGCTGCCCTCACTGCCGGCGGAGCGGCACCCTGATTGGGCATGGACTGCTGCGCGGCTATGCCGAGCAGACCAGCGAGATGGTGGTGCGCTGGCGGCGAGTGCTGTGCTCGAATCGGGGCCAGCGGCCCGGCTGTGGCCGGACTTTTTCGGTCGTGCTCTCGACTGTGCTCAGCGGCTTCGTGGTGCGCACGCTCACGTTGTTTCGCTTCGCCAGCGCCGTCCTGGGGGGCTGGCGCGTCGGAGCGCGTGGCTGGGCGCTGCCGCCGGCGCGCTGTCGCTGTCGAGCGGCTACCGCCTCTGGCGGCGGCTGGTCGCCGCGCAAAGCGCGCTGCGGGCCCGGCTGTGCCGCGAGGCGCCTGCGCCGAGCTGCACGGCACGCGCGCCGCTGGCACAGCTTTTCGCCCATGTGAGCGTAGTGATCGGCGGCGCCGAGCCCGACCTGCTCGAGGCCCTTCAACACCGCCTGCAGCGGGGCATCTTCGACCCGTAGCGGAGGCGGCCTCTGCGAGTGTCTGTACGTCGACAACGGCAGCAACTACTCGTCGCTCGAAATCTCGCAGGTCTGCCAGCGCCTGGGCACCATCCTGTGTCACACTCCCGTGCGCGACGGGGCAGCCAAGGGTAGCGCTTCATACTGCACCTCTTTCGTTCACTGCGTGGTAGGTCTGCCGAAATTCCGTGCTTTCCACTTGAATTTCTTTGGCGCATCCGGGCCCGGCGGCTCGTACACGTAATCGCTCTTATCATTGTATGGGACGCCGCGCAGCCAGCCGCGATTGCGCCAATATTTGACCGTTGCGACGTTGACGCCCAAACGCTTTGCGATCTCGTCACGCGTCAGCAGCCCACGCGCGCGCAGACGTTCGAAGCGACTGGCAAGACGATAGTCGCGTCGCAGGCGGGCAATCATCCTGGGATGTGGAATGGTGCCTTCGTACGTGCGGACGCCGCGCTGCTCCAAAATCGCTGCGATCTCTGCATCGGTGTGGTTGTCGATAAGACGATCGATCTCCGCAATCACGCTTGGGTCGATTTGCCGAAGCCTCCAGGCGGGCAGGGGCAGCGGGACACTGAGTGACTCAGTTGCACCTCCGCGAAAGCGGACATGCACCGCGATCTGCTCCGTCCTGACCAGGGTAACGTCCTCGACGAGAAGCCGCAGGATACGCTTGCGCTCCCTATTCGGGGTTGCCGGATCTTTCCACAGCGTAGGCAGGTCGCTCGCCAGCTTCATGAGTCGTGCGCGCTGATCGCCATGCAGCGTATGGCGATCAGCATCTCGCTGGCGCGTGCACTCTTCTTCTGCTTCGCTCAAGGCCCGCAACTTGATGTTCCACTCTGCTTCGAGCGAATCAGCGACCAGACGGTTCTCCGGATCCACTCGCATGTACCGTCGGCGTGCGAGATCCACCTCATACGCGGCCCTCTCGACGTGCTTCCGGCGAATCGCGTCTGCCTCTTCGAAGCGAGTCTCGAGCTCCTTCTGGACTGCAAGCGTGACGTCGATCGCCATCGGCGTCACCTTGTCGACCACTAGCTTCGCTACCGCGTCGTCGGTAATTGCGCCGGCGATGTGTTGGCAAATCGGTTCGCCAGTGTCGATGCCTTCACGTTGGCAAACGTAGGCTGGCAGCAGGCGCCCGCGATGCCGATGGTAACGCACGGTCGTCCTGACACCACAGCGACCGCAGATTACCAGACCCTGGAGTAGAGCTGGCCCTTCACGCGGTGGGGTGCGTTCACGGTCGCCACCATGCGCGGCAGAATTCTCGCGCAACACCTGTTGATTTCGCTCGAAGTCCTCCCAGCTAATGTAGCCCGCATGCGCATCGCGAATGAAGGCGATCCATTCTTCGCGTGGCAACTTCTTGTGCCGCTTCTCGCCGTGCTTGCTGTGCCGACTTCGACCGTAACAAAAGGTGCCCGCGTAGCGGGGGTTGTGCAGCGCCCAGATGTTGCCGCGCGCGCTGGTTGATGGGCGAGCGCGCCAGTTGAATGATGGGCATCACGCCGGGCGCGCGTAGGCAGGCAGGGCATGATGGGCGGCCGTGCTCGGCGTCAGGGGACGCTACCGACGTAGGTGTCGGCCTGCAG
>DATEDZ010000193.1:0-6095 GCA_035281385.1 Polyangiaceae bacterium | reverse complement strand
TCCAGCACCAGGCTGTACACAGGATCGCTCCCGAAATGCAGCCGTTCGAATGCGAGCGCCGCATCACGTCGCCACAGTTGCAGCGGCACCGGCCCACCGAGCGAGCGCGGACCCTGCAGCAGTGGATCGAAAACCAAGAGCTCTTCGATGCCCATGGCCGCGTAGCGCTCCTGAATCGCCGCGTAGTCCTTGTAGGGATGCGACGAGCTCACCACTTCGATGGCCAGGCGGGGCGGCATTCGTCCCGGCTCCCAGAGCTTGAGCGACGTCAGGTCGTCGAAATCCGGCGGAGCCGGCTCGAGCACCGCCAAGTCCGGATCGATGCCAGTCTTCGGATATTGCTGGAGCCAACGTACGGCGAGCTCTCGGCTGATGCGAGCCGAACGCCCGCGCTCGAGGCGCGCGGCCCAAGCGGTGAGCAGATTGCGGATATGATGGACTGCTGTGTCATGTGCGGTCGCCTCAGGCACGGGCCCCTCCGGAATCTCCCATGCCTCCGGGTTCGGCAAAACCGGATACCGGACTGAGACCACCGCCAGCGATTGCATCGTGGGCGTCAGTATAGCTTGCATGAGTCGCCTCGCCCTATTGCCAATCGCGTACCAAGGCCATGACCCGAAATTTGCGCCAGATTCGTGCCGGTGAACCCCTGGCCGCCGCCTGGCACACGGCCGCCATCGCCACGCATGCACGCGTGATGGCCGGTGGTCGCTGATCCAGGGCAATCTGGCCGATCCGGGCTCATAGATCTTGCGACCGTCATCGCAATCGAGCGACGCCCCGCCGTAACCAGGATTCGCTAGGCGTTACATCGTTTCGTGGCCATTGAGCGGCCATCGTAGCTAAAGAGAACGTTCCGCCGCCGCGCAGTTTCAGCGGCGCTTGCGCGGTGGAGGGCCGATGCGCTTGAGCTCGTCGTCGCGTAGCTCGATGGTGGCCTCGGCGACAGGCGCGGGCGGGCGCGGCTGCTCGTCGATCGAGGAACTGACCCGAAACGCGCTCCTGGCCAGCGCCTCACGCGTGAACGAAGGCTCGCTCGAAGCAGGCAGCGGCCGGACCGGCGGCGGAACGGGGGCTGGCCTATTGCTACCGGCAATCCGCTGCACCGCCCCCTTGGCGGCAACCCAGAAGGACGAGCGCTTGCCGCGCGGCTGCACGCCCAGCACGCCGAGCAGCGCATTCCACAGCGCACGCACGTTGCCAAAGCGTTGGTCGCGGTCGATGGCCAGTGCCGCCTCGACCCATCCGTCGATCGCGCGAGGCAGATCGGGACGAAGCTCGCGCAAGCTCGGACGCGCGGCCGTCGTGGCAAATGCGAACTTCTGCGTCAGGTTCTCACCTTCGAAGGGCAGCTCTCCGGCCAGTACGCGAAACAGAATGACGCCGAGCGAGTACACGTCGGCGCGCTGATCCATCAAGTCGGAGACCCCCGACCAGGCCTCCGGCGCCATGAAGCTCGGCGAGCCCATGACGGTGCCGGCAGCGGTGAGCGGGGCCGACTTTTTCAAGCGCGCCATGCCGAAGTCGAGGAGCCGTACATCACCGCTCTCGAGCAAAAAGATGTTCGCCGGCTTGAGATCGCGATGCAGGATTCCGGCGGCGTGCGCTGTCTCGAGCGTGCTCACGATGGGCTCGAAAAGATCCGCGATGCGCTGCAGCGGCACGCGCTCGCGGCGCTGCTCGGTGGCGTAAAGGTACTCGTCGAGGTCCATGCCCTTGAGCAGCTCCATGACCAGGCACAGCTCGCCGTCGTTGCCGCGACACACGTCGAACAGCTCGACAGCCGAGGTGCCCTTGAGCGCGCTCAAGGCCTGCTGCTCGCGCATCAGACGCTCGACCGTGTGCGCCTCACGCGCCGCCTTCGAGCCCAGCACCTTGATCGCGACAGCGCGCTGCATCCAGCGATCCTGCGCGCGGTACACCATGCCCTGACCACCGCGGCCAATCACCTGCAGCAGCTCGTAGCGCTGGCCGATAATTTGTCCGATGCGATCCGCCTGCTTGGCCACGCCGGAACCGTAGCACGCGAAGCGAAGCGTCGTCCGTTGACACTAGGTGGCGTAGCCGAATCGCCAAGACGCCTTCGCGGCCCCTGGCGGTCTTTCAGGGCAGTCTTTACGCGGGTGACCCACCCTGCCGGGGCGGCGATTCACTCGAATCCTCGCGATGGCACAGCCGACGACAGCAAGCGCCCTTGCGGGGCTTGCCGCGCGTTGCTATCCCGGGCCTCGAATCAGTCATGGCCACCTCGCTCTTTGCCGAAGTTCCTCTCGCACCTGCCGACCCCATCCTCGGGCTGACCGAGGCCTTCCAAGCGGACAAGAACCCCAAGAAGGTGAACCTCGGCGTGGGCGTCTATCAGGACGGCAGCGGCAAAGTTCCGGTGCTCTCGGTCGTGCGTGACGCGGAGAAGCTCTGGTACGACAAAGAGGACTCCAAGAGTTACCTGCCGATCGACGGCGTGCCGACATATCGCAAGGAGGTGCAAGAGCTGCTGCTCGGTCGCGACTCGGAGCTGATCGCATCGGGCCGCACCGTCACCGCCCAGGCGCTGGGCGGCACCGGTGCGCTCAAGGTCGGAGCCGACTTCCTGCGACGCTTTCTGCCGAGCTCGGACGTGTACATCAGCTCACCGAGCTGGGAGAACCACCGCGCGCTGTTCGAGAACGCGGGCTTCATGGTCAAGGACTACCCGTACTATTCCGCGCAAAGTCACGGGCTCGACTTTGAGGCCATGAAGGCGTCGCTGCTAGCGCTGCCACCCAAGAGCATTCTGCTGCTGCACGCCTGCTGCCACAATCCGACGGGTGTCGACCTGAGCGCGGCCCAGTGGGAAGAGCTGGTCGGCATCGCGGGGGAACGTGCGCTGATGCCCTTCATCGATTTCGCCTACCAGGGCTTCGGTGAGGGCATCGAGCAGGACGCGCTGGCGGTCCGAGCCTTCACGCGCGCCGGTTTGCCGTGCGTGATTTCGAGCTCGTTCTCCAAGTCTTTCTCGCTCTACCGCGAGCGCGTCGGTGCCATCACCTTCGTCGCCGCGGACGCCGACGAGGCCAAGCGGGTCACTTCCCAGGTCAAGCGCACGATTCGCACGAACTACTCGAACCCGAGCTCGCATGGCGGCCAGATCGTGGCGCTGGTGCTGGGCAGCGCGGAGCTGCGCCAGCGCTGGGAGGGTGAGCTCAGTGAGATGCGTCAGCGAATTCAACGCATGCGTTCACTCTTCGTGCAACGCTTGAAGGCTCGCGGCATTACGCGCGACTTCTCGTTCATCGAGCAGCAACGCGGAATGTTTTCTTTCTCGGGCCTCGAGCTCGACAAGGTGCGTAAGCTGCGTTCCGACTTCGGTCTGTACATCGTCGATAGCGGCCGCATCTGCGTGGCCGCGATGAACGAGAAGAACCTCGACTACATCGCCGAAGCCATCTCGCAGGTGCTGTAACGCCGTTACGGAAGCGCCGGCAGGCACAACGTGCTGGTCACCGGATAGTGATCGGACGAGTAACGACCATCGAGTTGGTGCGATCGATCTGGGCCGTTTCGGTCGATCTGGCCGTTTTCGGGATGATCCGGAACACCATCCAACGATTACGCGCACCGGCGGTCGAAAACGACAGCCGTGCTGCGGCAAGAAGTAAGAGCCAGCGGAACACCCCGCGCGTCATGGGCGGCGCATCCATACCTAGCTCAGCTCCAGCAGCGACTGCCAATGCCATTGACGCGCAGCGCAACCGCCAATTGGGCTATGTTGAAGCATGCTTCCTGACGGCTGGCGCTCACCCCGCGCGCTGCTGCTCGGCTCGGTTTGGTTGGTCGCGTCGTGCGCGGCGCTGGGTTTCTCCGCTTCGCACAGCGCGGCACCGGCGGCCGCCAGCAAGCCTGCGTCTCCTGGTCCATTAGCCCCGAAGCCACAGCGCAGCGAGCCGAACGCGGGCGTCGCTGCTTCGGCCGTACCAGCCGTTGCGACCGCTGCCTGCAACGCCGACATGGTGCTGGTCGAGCGCTCGTGCGTCGATCGCTACGAAGCCCATCTGCTAGAGCGGCAAGCTGACGGCTCGCTCAACGTGTACCCCGCGCATCAGCGCCCTGCCGGTAAACGCTTCGTCGCTGCGTCGAGCGCCGGCACCAAGCCTCAAGCCTTCATCAGTCAGCTAGAAGCAGCCAACGCATGTGAGAACGCGGGCAAGCGGCTCTGCAAGCTGACCGAGTGGTACCGAGCCTGTACCGGGAGCGCCAAGACGACCTATCCGTACGGCCCGCGCTTCGAAGCGGGTCGCTGCAATATCGGCAAGAAACACCTGCTGTCGCTGCTCCACGGCGCAAGCTCGAGCAACTGGACGTACGCCGATTTCAACGATCCGGAGCTGGCGCGTCGCCCCGGCTTTCTGGCGCTTACCGGAGAGTATGCGACCTGCACGACCAGCGAGGGCGTCAGCGACATGGTCGGCAACCTGCACGAGTGGGTCGCGGATCGGGTCGATCGCACGCTGCCCCGCAAGTTGCCCGTACCAGCCATCATCCAGCGGCGCATCGGACGCAACGCCGGCAACGGCATCTTCATGGGCGGCTTCTTCAGCACCACCAGCGAGCACGGCGCGGGCTGCACCTTCACGACGGCTGCGCACGACCCGCGCTACCACGATTATTCGACCGGCTTTCGTTGCTGTCAGGACGCGGCGCTCGACCCTCCCTAAGCCGATCCCTATGGCCAGCAAGGCGCGCCACTGACAGCCAATGAGCCGACGGCATCTATCCACAGGGCGGCGCCGATCTGTTGGTCAACGTCACGAGCAGCGTTGGCGGCCATGTAGGTGAAGTCACGGTACCGGTTCGTCGCAGCGAGATCGGCCTGTAGTGTACCGATCGGATGCGAGCCGCGGCCAGCTGTGCGATGCTTGTCTGCTGTGAGACGATTCGACTTTGTCCTGACCGGGGCTGTCGCGGCGGCGTGCCAGTTTCCCGGCTACGCGGTCGATTCGAGCCCGGAGTCTGGCGCGGGCACTGCTGGCACCGGTTTGATGCTGCCTGGCTCGAGCGGCGGCGCCGCCGGTTCGGCAGCTGCGCCAGATCCCTGTCTGCAAAGCCCCTGTCTCAACGGCGGTCGCTGCATCGCCACGCTGGCAGGCTCGTTCGTTTGCCTGTGTGAGCCCGGCTACCGCGGCGACACCTGCGAGGTCGCGTTCGACAACTGTAACCCCGATCCATGCTTGAACGGCGGAACCTGCTTCGACGGCGGGAACACCGCATTCTGCGACTGTCCCGACGGCTATGAGGGCGCGACCTGCGAGCGCGAGCACGACGATTGCCTGGACCTACCCTGTCAGAATGGCGGGATCTGCATGGATGGCGCGCAGACCCGCACCTGCATGTGCCAACCCGGCTTCGTTGGTGAAGACTGCGAGGGCGGGCTGCTACCGAGCTGCGGCGCTATCCTGGACGTCAGCCCCGAGGCCAGCAACGGCGTTTATGTCGTCGATCCAGATGGTGCGGGTGAGGGCAATCCACCGCTCGAGGTATATTGCGACATGTCGGCGGGTGGCTGGACGCTGGTCGGTGAGGAGCACGAAGGCGTCGGCGGCACGCTCAAGTACCTCGGCGTCTCGGTCGGTGACTCGAGCGCCCTGGCCTACGAGGGCACCAATGCGTTGATCGGAGAACGGTTTCGGGATGCCTACGACGAGGTCTGGATCACCTGGTCGAATGCCGACTCGGAAGATGGCATCTACATCCGCATCGCGGAAGAGATGTTCGTGAACAGCATCAACGAGGCGATCCCGGTTACGGAGTTCTTCACGACCGACGACACGCTTCAGAGCTGGGTCGACGCGGCGGGTGGTGCCGTGCTGTGCCGTGCCAGCCAGAGCCCCGACGTGCGGCCAGGTGACAGCAGCTGGGCGGTCAAACCCAAGGACGACACGAACCAAGCTTGCGGTTGCAACGCGCGCGGCTGGAGTGGCCGCGGCGGCTTCTACGGCGGCCACAGCGATCCGACGTTCTGCAGTCCGTCGGGGGGCGGCTGGTCCGGTGTCACCGACAACGGCGGTGCCAAGGGCAACGTCACCGATTGGTGGCTACAGCTCTGGATCCGCTGACGT
>DATEDZ010000192.1:0-19307 GCA_035281385.1 Polyangiaceae bacterium | reverse complement strand
TTACGAGATGGTGATGCTGGGCGGGCAGTTTCTGATCGACGCCATCCCGCCTGCCGACGCGCAGAACGACGCGGCCGACGAAGCCGCGCTCAAGGACGAAGACCGCCAGTTCACGCTCTCGTTCGAGCTCGGCGCGATGTTTTAGAGCTCCGTCGCTGGCAGCGCGCGACCCAGCCTACAATTGCGCGTTTTCTTCGGATGTGGGCTTGTCGAGTTCGTCTATCGCGCGTCACCAAGGACTCGCCGCGGCGAACCATGAAGCCTGCAGCCCGGAGCCTCATGATTCGTCACATCGTGCCGCTGCCCCGGTAGCCACACGCGCACGCATATTAGCTAATATTAGTTAATATTTCCGTGCAGCCCCATGATTCGTGCCGGTTCGAGGAGGGCCCGGTGCCGCACAATCGGGCTTGGGGTGCGAGCATCGAACTCCAATGACCCTAGGTTTTCAGCCCTCGCGCGCCGATTATTAGCCAATATTAGCCAATATCCAGTGCGCTGTAGGGTGCCCCTGCGTTCTCTTTCCAACGCCAATGTGACGCATCATGAGCCTGGAGCCGGTTGACTTCCGCCATGCTCCAAGAAAACGCCCAACACGCCTAGCGCGCTGCCCAGGCCAAGCCGACCACGAAACCCAGCAGCACCAGCGCGACCATCGGCACGAACACGATGGCCACCGCGCTTCGTGCCACCTTGACGGCTGCATCACGCTCGAAGTGGTGCACGTGGATCAGGTACGAGAGCGCTGCGCTGTTGGGCGCGGTCAGGCCGCGCGCGGAGTGCCGCAGCGCCGAGAGCGGACCATCGGTGAAGGTGAGCACCAAGAGGCCGAGCGGCAACGTCACCAGATCCCAACCGCAGCCATAAAGTCCGAAGCGCAAACCCCGCCCGGCCTGGCGCGAGCCGACCCGGCGAGCAGCCGCGTCGAGCGCTGCGCCGTGCGAAGCGTGCAAGAGCACCATCACCAGGCTCAGCGCTGGGACGCCAAAGCCCACCGCGCGCGCCACATGGCCGCGCAGAGTAGCGCTCTGCATGAGCTCCGAGCCGAGCGGCGGTAGCGCCACGAGAGAAACCGCAGCCAGCGTCAGGCAGAGGCCCAGCGCTGCCAACAGCTCCGCCAAGACCGCGAAGCCGAGCGGAGCCAGCGTGCCGCCCGGCGGCAAGGCGGAGAAGAAGGCATCCGGCGAAAGCGTGCAGAGCTTGGCGGTCGCCCACAGCCGCGAGAGCACCGTGCCGCCTGGCCTCTCCCACGGCACGATCGCGACCACTCCCGAGAAGGTCGAGGGACGATCGACCTCGCAGTTGCACTCGGGTAGCCCGCAAGTCGCGCAAACGACCGTCGCCGG
The DNA here is from genome assembly GCA_035281385.1 of Polyangiaceae bacterium. Classification (GTDB taxonomy): domain Bacteria; phylum Myxococcota_A; class Polyangia; order Polyangiales; family Polyangiaceae; genus PMG-095. The sequence continues at coordinate 17,961 of DATEDZ010000192.1, read as the reverse complement.
AACATCCACCAGCTCGAGCGCGTTCTCGTCAGCCTCGAGCTCCGGGCGCGATGCCATTTTCGGGACAGGAGTCCGGACCGCGCCCATTCAGCCTCTTAGCACGTGGGTCGCGTTCAGCAACGCGAAGGCCGCTCAATGCAGCGTGCGACCCGCGCTCGAATCGTCTGCGATAGGCTTGGGGCCGGGTCCATCCTGCCCTGTATCCAGCAGGAATTTCGGCAAGTTGTCCAAGCTTCCGCCGAAGCGCGCCGCGACTAGCATGCCCATGAGTGAGATCGCACCGCTCAAGAACAATCCGTACCGAAAGTGGAGGTCGAGCGGTGTCATGCCGCGACGGGGCGGCAGCACCCAGAGCATGAGTGCTTCGATCAGGGTCATCGACGCGAACATCACGGTCACGCCGCGCACGCCGCGCATGCGAGCGATCGTGTGCCGGGTGAGCACCAGCGGAATCATGACCAGCCACGCGGTAGCCCCACCCCAAAGCCAGCCCGCGCGTCCACGCGCCAAGTCGAACGCGCTGTAGGTCACGGCCTCCGGCGCGGTCAGCTCCACCCACGGTAGGAAGAACGACACCAGCCCCAGCCCCGAGAGCGCGAGCAGCGCCCCGCGCCCGCGCCCGAGATAGGCGCTCGGCAGCAGTTGATCCTCGGGGAGTGTGATCTGGCCCTGCCCCGCCTCCTCCTCGAGCGCGTCGAGCGAAGGCGGCAGCTGGCTCATCCCCACGAGCGTGACGCCACAATCGGGGCAGGACTTCGCCTCGTCGCTCGTGAAGAGCTTGCGGCAGAAGGGGCACGCCTGCAGAGCCGCCATCGCGTGAGAATAGCCGAGCCGCATTCCCTCAACCGACAAGCGGGACCCATCCAAGTTCTATGACGCGTCGCGTTATCTTGGCTGGCCGCGCGCGATGCTAAGGTCGCGCTCGGGACCTTGAGGAGCGACTACCCGGAGCAACGAAGCCGCATTGCCGCCCTGGTCGGGCTGGACGGGGAAGCGGTGCGCCTCGAGGAGGCTCTGACTCATCCCAGTTTTTCGAACGAGCGCCGTGACCTGGCCGACAATCAGCGCCTCGAGTTTCTGGGCGACGCGGTGCTCGGCTTCTGCGTGGGCGAGCTGCTTTTCGTGCGCGAGCCTGACGCAGACGAGGGCATGCTGACTCGGCTGCGTGCCCAGCTGGTCAGCGCGGAGGCGCTCGCGCACTGGGGCCGGCAGCAGGACTTGGCGAGCGCCCTCAGGCTCGGCCGCGGCGCCGAGGCGGCGGGTCTGGCTGACGCCACGAACGTGCTGGCCGACGCGGTCGAGGCGCTGGTGGCGGCGGTCTTCTTGGAGCGGGGTCTCGACGCGGCGCGCGCGCTGTGCCGCCGCATCGCGGAGCCGGCGCTGCTCGAGGTGGGCCCGGAGCTCGACCCCAAAAGCGAGCTTCAGGAGCGGCTGCAGGCCAAGGGCGGCGTCGCACCCAACTACGAGCTGGTCGAGACTGGCGGGCCGGCGCACGACCGGTGGTTTCGGGTACAGGTGAGCCACCAGGGGCGGCTGCTCGGCGAAGGGCATGGCAAATCCAAGCGAGCCGCCGAGCGCGCTGCCGCCGCCCAAGCCCTCGCCGGTCCTCACTTCGAAACTCAGGATTTGCCGCCATGAGGGCGCGTCGCACGCTGCTCGGGCTCCTGGCGCTGGCACCGCTTTTGGTCTGCTTCGCGGCCGAGGCGGGCAGCTACTTGAACCGCGCCGCCATGCTGATCGGCCAGGCCAGCCGGGAGTCCGAGTACTTGCGCTCTCGCGTGAGCGACAAGGATCTGGCAGAGCTCGTGCACTCGGTGGCGGTGGCGCGGCTGAATGCGGCCTCGCGCATGAACGTGCCCAAGGAGGTCGTGCAGGCCCATCCGCACTTGCTGCTCACGCTCGAAAACTACGAGCGCTCGGCGTTTGCCGCGACCGAGGGTCACGCCGAGCGGTTTTTGATCTATCAACAGCGCGCGCGTGACGAGGAGCAGGTGCTCAGAGGTGTTCTCAAACAGCTGGGCTGGGCGCTGCCCGACTATTGAATGAAGGCGCTGCGCAATCCCTTTGGACCGCTGCTCCTGCTTCTGGCCGCGCCGGCGCTGGCCGCGGACACGAAAGGCCCGGTGGTGAGCGCGGGGAGCGAGAGCGCCGACGTCGCGGCCATGACGCGCGCGCTGGGCCGGATCCCCGCCTTTCAGCTGGCGGAGCTGGGCAGCGACGATGCCGCCCGGCGCCGTACGGTTGCCGAGGCACTGCTGGGGCGCGAGCTGCAGGGCGCAGCCGAAGCGCGCGCGCGCGGCTTGGACAAGCGGCCCCGCACCGCGGATCGCCTGCGCGAGCTGTACGGTCGCGCCATGGACGTCGAGCTTTCGCGCGAAACCGCGCAGAAGCAGCCGGTGACCGACGCCGACGTGCAGCAATATTTCGAGCAGCATCGGGATCGCTTCGAGACGCCGCGTCGCATCCGCATCTGGCGCATTCAGGTCGGCGACGCAGCGCTGGCGAAGAAGATCATCGCCGAGTCGCGGGGCGCTGGCGGTCCGGAGCGCTGGCGCAACTTCGCGCGCGAGCACTCGCTCGACACCGCGACCAAGTTCCGGGATGGTGATCTGGGCTTCGTGCGCGCCGACGGGAGCACCGAGACACCCCGGGTTCGCGTGGATCCGGCGCTGTTTGCCGCGGTCGACAAGCTGACCGACGGGGAAATCGTGCCGGAGCCCTTGCCGCTCGGGGGCGGCTTCGCGGTGGTGTGGCGCCGCGGCAGCTTGCCGCCCATCACGCGCAGCGTCGCGCAAGAGAAGCCCGCCATCGTCACGCTGCTCACGCGGCAGCGCCTGGAAGAGGCCCGCAAGGCATTGCTCACCGAGCTGCGCAAGAAGTCGCTCACTGTGTTCGATGCGCAGCTGCTCGAAACCTTGCCCGACTCGGTCTTCGCCCCGCCCGCCGGCTCGGTCCGGAGCCTTTCGCCCCTGCCCAGCGCCGCGGCCGCCCCGGCCGGCGCCGAAGCGCCCCAATCAGGCGAAAACGGCACGCGCTGAGCGGCCCTCGCCAGCGCGCGCATGGTCATCCTTCCAGCGCGCGCATGGTCATCCTTCCAGCGCGCGCATCGGTCGTGGGAAGAGGCGTGACAACGCCCGGGTTTGCCGGCTATTGGAGGTGATGACGCCCAGGGCGGGCGACGCGAAGGGACACGCGCTTGAAGATCGACCGAGCCTGGTTCGAAGAGCTGATCTTTCGCGGCGCGGCGGCGCGTCGCTTCACACAGGATTCACCGATCTTGCCTGACGTTTGGATCGAGTACGCGCAGGCGTATCCGGTCGACGCGGGGCCGATCGAGCTGCTCCTGACGCCGCATCGCGCCGCTTCGGCGGGCCAGCTGGCGCAAGCGGTGCGAGAGCGTCTGCGCGCCGAGCGCGAGGCCAAGATCAAGAAGAAGGACGCGATCAGCATTCGAGACGCTGGCGTTGCGCACCACATGTCCGGTGTATGCGCCAACCTGACTTTCCAGGAGCTGGTGCGCGTGGTGATGCCGCTCAGCAGCTGGTGGCACGACACCTTCAAGGGCTCGTCGGACGAATGGTTCACTCCGGCCGCGCGGCAAGAGCTGCTGAGCGAGCTGCGCCGCACCTCGCCCGACACCGAAGAGCGCGAGCCCAAGCGCAAGGCGTCTGCGCCCAAGCTGGTGATCACCCCAGATTTGCTGTGGACGATTCGCATCGTTGGCACGATTTTGCTGGCCAGGGGCGCCCAGGGCAGCGACGCCAAAGCCTTCAACGAGCTGTCCCAGAGCCACGCGGCGCTGCTCGATGCCTTCGCCGGGTTGATGAAAAACGTGGTGGTCAACGAGGGTCCAGCGCTGCTCTGGACCGTGAGCCGCAACCGCAAGGTCAAGCTTGCCATCGAGCGCTCGCGCCAGGCCGTCAAGGTCGACGCCGCGCAGCGGCTGTTTCAGATCGACACGCGCAACCTGGCGTGGGCCGTGCTGGACACGGGTATCGACGCCAGGCATCCAGCGTTCCAGCGCCGCAAGACACGGACCCGCCAGGGCTCGAGCAGTCGCGAAGGCCTGGCTAGTTCCCGGGTGCTGGCCACCTTCGACTTCACGCATGTGCGAGATCTGCTCAACCCGGACGTCGAGGAGCGACCGCGCGCCGCGGCGAGCCAGCGCGCTGCGCAGGCCAAAGGCGCCAAGACCAAAAGCGCTCCTCGCCGCAAGTCGGCGCGCGCGCGCAACGTCGCCGCCGAGGACTCCGATAGCGCGGAGCAACGCGCCACGGACTTGACCAGACGCTTGCAGCGCGGTCGCAGCGTCGATTGGGGCGAGCTTCGAGAATTCCTGGAAGTGCCGCATGACGAGGACGACTATCCGGTCCCGTCGTCCGAGCACGGCACCCATGTGGCCGGCATTCTCGCCGCCAATTGGGAAGTCAGCGACGAGGCCGACAGCCCGCCGGAGTCGCTGGTCGGCATGTGCCCGGACCTGAACGTCTACGATTTCCGTGTCTTCGACGCGAACGGCGAGGGCGACGAGTTCATGGTCATGGCCGCGCTGCAGTTCGTGCGTCACCTGAACGCGGAGCGCGAGCAACCACTGATTCACGGTATCAACCTGAGCGTGTCGCTCGCACACGATGTGGCCAATTACGCCTGCGGTCGCACGCCGATTTGCGAAGAGTGTGAACGTGTCGTAAGCTCGGGCGTGGTGGTGGTGGCTGCGGCCGGCAACGAAGGCTACATGCGTTTCGTCACCCCCCAGGGCGATACCGAGGGTTACCGCAGCATCAGCATTTCGGATCCGGGCAACGCCGCTAGCGTGATCACGGTGGGTGCCACCCACCGCCACCAACCGCACACCTACGGTGTCAGCTACTTTTCCAGCCGTGGCCCGACCGGCGACGGGCGCCAAAAGCCCGATCTGGTAGCGCCGGGCGAGAAGATCACGGCCCCGATTCCGGACCGCAAATGGGGCACCAAAGACGGCACCAGCATGGCCGCGCCTCACGTCAGCGGCGCCGCGGCGCTGCTCATGGCGCGTCACCGCGAGCTGCTCGGCCAGCCGCAGCGGGTGAAGGAAATCCTGTGCTCCACCGCGACCGACTTGGGGCGCGAACGTTACTTTCAAGGCAGCGGGATGGTGGATGTCCTGCGTGCCATCCAGGCCGTGTGAGGAAACCATGATTTTCACGCTCGAAGCACTGAACGCGGAGGAGGGAGACGCGCTGCTCTTGCACTATGGAAAGCCCTCGGACCCGAAGCTGATCGTGATCGATGGGGGACCGCCGGGCGTCTTCAAGAAGACGATGCTGCCGCGGCTCGAGTCGCTGCGCGATAGTCGTGCGGCCGTCGACCCGCTGCCGATTCGGCTGCTGATGGTGAGCCACATCGACAAGGATCACGTCGCCGGGGTGCTGGAGCTGGTCAAGCGCATGGCGCAAGCCGACGAGGATGGGGAGCAGCCAGCCTTCGACGTGACCACGCTCTGGCACAACAGCTTCGACGACCTGGTCAAAAAGGTGAAGGTGGCGGATCTGGATCAGCTCGCGCTACAGCCCAAGGCGCGCGGACGGCTCTCGCCGGCCAGCCTGGAAGTGGCTGGGACCGTCCCGATGGGGCGCGAGCTGCGAAGCGCCGCGGAAAAGCTCGGGTTCAACTTCAACCGTGGTTTCAAGGAGCTGGTGGTGAGCCCCGCCAAGGGCAAAAAGAGCGTGGCGCTCGGCGAAGGTCTGTCGTTCCTGGTAGTGGGCCCGAGGCAGGCTCAACTCGACGCCCTGCAGAACGAGTGGAACGCGCAAATTGCCAAGCTCAAGAAAGCCGGCAAGCTCAAGCCCGCCGCGCTCTCCCTGGTGGCCGCCGAGTTCGTGGATAAGTCGGTCAGCAATCTATCCAGTATCGTGGTGCTGGCCCAGCTCGGCAAGAAGCGCATGCTGCTCACCGGCGACGCGCGCGGCGACTTCGTGCTCGAGGGCTTGCGTGCTTCTGGCCTGCTCAAGAAGAAGCCGCTCCACCTCGACATTTTCAAACTGCCGCACCACGGCAGCATCCGCAACGCGGCGGCCGAAATGTTCGAATCGATCAGCGCCGACCACTACGTGGTGTCGGCGAACGGCAAGCACGGCAACCCCGACGCGGACACGCTCGAGCTCTTGATCGACTCGCGTGGTCAGGACGCCTACACGATTCACCTCACGAATCGCGATCCCAAGAGCGTGAAGTTCCTGGAAAAGGCCAAAAAGGGCCGTAAATTCAAGGTGATATTCCGCGACCCCAAGCAATTCTCGGTCAAGGTGGAGCTCGGCGAGGCCATGCCCGACTGACGGCCGCCCGGTTGCTAAGAAATCGACAAAAGTCGCTCCGACGCGGTTTACCCCCTGCTCGGCGCGCCCCTTCCCCCTGCTCCCGGCGCCCTTCCCCCTACTCGGGCACTGCTGCCCCACCTCGGATATGTCCTTTCCCCCGGGGGGGAAGCAACTGCCGAGCCGGGGGACCGATTCGGCGCCATGGCAAGTCAACTACCGACGGCGGGGGAGGTTCTCGCCAACGCCAGAGAAGTCTTCGGCATCCAGGACTTCCGTCCCGGCCAGCTCGAGCTCCTCGAAGCGGTGCTGGGGCGACGCGACGCCGTCGGCATCCTCCCGACGGCCGGCGGCTCGTGCTCCAGCTCGCCTCCCTCTTCCTGCCGAAGGCCGAGTGCTAGACTACGTGAGACGCCGGCAAGAAGACAATGATGCAACCAGCGAGCCCCGAGGGGGTAACCGTCAAGCAGGCCGTGGCTGCAGCCTTCCGCGCCGCGCAAGAGTATGCCGGCCCGAATCTGCTGGACCTGCGTCTCGAGGAAGTAAAGCGTGACGGGCTAAATTGGTACATCACGCTGAGCTATCTCGTGCCGGACAACAAGCCCAAGCGTAGACCCATCATCAGCTCACTCGTACCCGAAGCGCCGCCCGTCGAACGGGTCTACAAGGTCTTCGATGTGAATGAGAAGACTGGGCACGTGGGGTCGATGACCATGCGCGAGCCATGAGTCTTGGGGATGCTCTTACGGTGGTCCGTCAGCATCGAGCAGGGGTTCTGGTAGACACGAACTTGGTGCTACTTCTACTTGCTGGCACGGTCGACCGAAAGCTGATCGGACGCTGGAAGCGAACGCAGACCTACGTGGAAGATGATTTCGACCTGTTGAACGAACTGCTTGAGTCCCATCGCGGGTTGGTGACAACGCCCCACATTGCGGCGGAAGTTTCGAACCTAGCGACTTCCCTGAGCAAGCAAGACCACGCGCGCTTTTTCGAACTATTCGCAGGATACCTACGTGAGACCAAGGAGCGTTCCGTCGCGGCCCGAGACGTCGCCTTGGTCGACGTCTTCGCCCGTCTTGGCCTCACCGATACCGCCATCGTGCGTTTCAAGCGCCGAAGCCCGTTGGTGATTACTGACGACCTACCATTGGCTCTGCATTTGGAGAGGCAGAGACTGCCCGTCGTGAACTTCAATCACCTGCGCAATCTAGCTGCCTAGCCACACGAATCGACAGCCAGCGGCTTCCCCGAGGCCGCCTTCGGCCTCAGAAAACGCCGAGATTGGACGCTATGTTAACTCCGACCCCGTCGCTTGCCCTCGGGAAGGCGTTTGTAATACTTAGCCCCTAGCCCCCTTTCTGGGACCTCAGGCGACCACGCGCGCCGCCGCCCTGACCGGCGCTTCGCCCTCCGCGACACGCAGCTCGTGAGCCTGAAATCCTGCGGATTTGAGGCGCCTTCGAGCGACTTGCAGCGCTCGCGTGCTCTCGTCGATGGACAGCGCCGCGCGGCCCAGCTTGCGCGCCACCGCGGCGGTGGTGCCGCTTCCAGCGTAGGCGTCGAGCACCCAGTCGCCGGCCATGGTGCAGCTCTGAATCAGCCGGCTCATCAGCGCCTCCGGTTTCTGCGTGGGATAACCAGTGCGCTCCTTGGCCACCGGGGCCACGATGCCGATCTCCCAGACGTCCCCGAGCGGTGCCCCAGGAGTGGGTTCGGCGGTCACGCTCGAGCGCGTGCGGCGTCCACTGGCGTCGGTGACCGCACGCTGCTTCTTGGTGCCCCAGGTGGCTAGCGTCGAGGGCGCTAGCGGCTCGTACAGCTGCTGAAAGCGTGGCTGCACGTGCGGGTCCTTCACGTAGCGCAAAAGCACGTCGTGCACGCGCTGGAAATTGGGAGTCTTCGACGGCCAGCGCCGATAACGCCAGATGATCTCGCTGGCAAAGCAGTCACGCCCGAAGATGCGATCGCAGAGGACCTTCAGGTAGTGACTGGTTTTCGGATCCACGTGCAGGACCAGACAGCCCTCCGGCAAGAGCAGCTCGCGCGCCGCCGCGATGCGCGGCTCGAGTGCGGCCAGGTACTGCTCGAGGGAGTCCCAGCGGTCGTCGAAAGCCGGCTTGAGCGTCCTGACGAGCTGTCCCTGTTTCCCGCGGCGCCGCTCGACCAAAGCGTGCTCGCGCCCCGTCAGAAAGGGTGGGTCGAGGTAGACCAGCGCAAACCGGGTCTTTTCAGCCTTGAGTAGCTCGAGCGCGGTCAGGTTGTCGCCCGCCAAGAGCACGCAGCTCGGGTCGCCCGGCCGCACCAGCTCGAGCTCGGTAACGCTCCCAGAGGCCGTGATTTTGCGGGATTTCGTGAGACCGGGACGCTGCGGCATGCTGGCGTGAAATCGTAGCGGGGGCGCTTCGGACCTGGCCAAGTTCTGGGGGCCTGTTAGCCTCCGCCACGAGATGAACCGCGTGTTTTCCGGCATGCAGCCCACTGCCGGTCTCCATATCGGCAATTACTACGGTGCGCTGAAGCAATGGGTGGCGCTGGGTCGGGAGCCGGACACCGAGACCATCTACTGCGTGGTCGATGCCCATGCCGTCACGGTCGAATACGAGGCGCAGGAGCTGCCCAAGCGCGTGTTCGAAGTCGCGGCCGGCTACCTGGCCGCTGGCGTCGACCCGGCGCGCTCCCTCGTGTTCGTGCAGAGCGACGTGAAAGAGCACATGGAGCTGTCGTGGTACCTGACCACGCTCACCATGATGGGTGAGCTGAACCGCATGACTCAATACAAGGAGAAGAGCGAGCAGCACAAAGAGAACAACAATGCCGGCCTCTACACCTATCCGATCCTGATGGCGGCCGACGTGCTGCTCTACAAAGCAAACCTCATCCCCGTGGGTGAAGATCAGGTGCAGCACCTGGAGCTGGCACGCGACATTGCCCGGCGCTTCAACCATCGTTTCCGGGAAGTCTTTCCCGAGCCCAAGCCGCGGCTGTCGGCCGCGCCCCGCATCATGGGCCTCGACGGCAAGCAGAAGATGAGCAAATCGCGCGAGGGTAACGCCATCGAGCTCGAGGATCCGCCCAAAGTCATCGAAAAGAAGCTGAAAGGCGCCTTCACCGACCCGCTCAAGCTCAAGCTGGGCGACCCCGGAAGGCCCGAAATCTGCAACATTTTCACGATCCACAAGGCCGCTTCCACACCGGAGCAGCTGACCGACATCGATCGCGATTGCCGCTCCGGCGCGCTGCCGTGCGGCGAATGCAAGATGCGGCTGCGCGACTCGGTCCTGAAGGATCTCGGGCCTCTTCAGGAGCGCTACGTGGAGCTTCGCGCCAAGCCCCAGATCGTGACCGACTTGCTTCGCGACGGCGGCCAGAAGGCGCGCGCTATCGCCAACCGCACCATGGCGGAGGTCTACGATGCGATGGGCCTGACCAGCGCCGCTCAGGCCAAGTTGTCCGGCTAGCGCATGGCCTCGCGTCGCGCTCTGCTGTCGCTCACTGGCTGCTCGGCGACCGCGTGCGTGCTCAGCGTGATCGGCTGTCGTGAAGAGTCCAGCGACATCGAGCCGGACCGCGTCGTGGCCGAGCTCATCACGCGCATGCAGCGGGTGCACGGTGATCGCAAGGCGGCGCGAGCCGCCTACGAGCTCTTGTGGAGCGACGCCCGCCGCAACTTGGCCGAGCGCGCCAAGCGCGCCAGCGACGTGGCGGGGCGTGAGCTCGCCCCCGAGGAAATGCTGCCTCCTTCGCGCTTCAGCCTGCATCACAAGCCGCGCCGCTTCGAAGCGCGCATTGATGGCGATTGGGCCGAGGTCACGGTTTACGGTGAGGACCACGCCGTGGATCGCGTCAAGTGCGTGCGCGAGGACGGCAGTTGGCGCGTGGTGCTGGAGCTACCGCCGCTGCCGCCGATCGAGCGCCGGCTGGACGGAGGGCTGTGAGGGGCCGCTTCGGCGAGCTCATCGAGGGCCGTCTGAGGCCGGTGGTGGCCTGCGCGGGGGTTCGATGGGGTCGAGTCGCCGTGCTCTTGGTCGTGCTCGCGGTTTCGTGCTGCAAGGAAGGTCGGCGCTCGGCGCCCGAAGAGGCGAGCGGGGCATCGGTAGAAGCGTCGGTCGCCACGAACGGGGCCGCCGGCGCCGACGCCGCAGCGCCGGCCGGATCTCTGGTTTTGCATCACGTCGCCTCGGCCCAGGGAGCGCTCCGTGCCCACGTGCTTGGCCGCGGGGTGGTCCTCGAGGAAGGCTCGGGCGTCGTCGCTCAGGTGACCACCGAGCGCATCGCGACGATTCCGCGTTGGTTCGAAGGCGTGCTTCCTCACGACACGCCCACCGAGGTGCGCCTGCTCCATAGAGTCGTCGGCTCCTGGCCCGACTCCTTGTGGCTCGTGACCAGATGCGGCGCGAATAGCAAATTCTTGGGTGAAGTTTGGCATCGAACGGGCCAAAAGTGGTCGAGGATCGCCGAGACGCCCTGGCACTGGGAATACGGTGATGCGACACCGTATCGGGGCGGTCTTCTAACCGCCGTTCAGGATTCTCGCGGCACCGACGCGACAGCGCGCCGTCGGCGCGTGCTCGAACGGCTCGAGCTCGTTGGCGCGAAAGGACGGACTCCCCAGCTCGATCCGCCGACCGCTGCATGTCCGGTAGCGCTTCAAATGCTCGACCTCGTGACGTTGGAGAATGGTGATGTTTTTGCAGCGGGGGAGCTCTGTGCGAGCCTCGGTGGCGGTCTCGCCGTCGAACGCTGGCGCCCGAGCTCGCCGGAAGGCAAAATCGAACGCCTTCACGCGCCCGTCGGCGCCGCCGAAGCGGCCCCGCGGCTCGCTACATTTGCCGCGATGTCGGCGACCGAGCTCTGGGCTGCCGGACGGGCCGATGGGGCGCCCTGGCTCGAGCATTTCGATGGAAACGCATGGGCTCGCGAAGAAGCTCCCGGCGACCTCCAGGCGATCACCTTCGCGGCGACGGCCCCCGACGGCGCCCGGTGGATCGTCGATCGCCCTGCGGGTTTAGCGCCGAAGGCGACCCTCTGGCACAAGCGTCCCGGCGCATCATGGGAAAAATTCGAGCTCACGGGCGCGCTCGCTGGGCCCGATTCGAGTCTCGAGATCGTCGACGCGTGGGCCTTTGAAGGCGACGATCTCTGGCTCATGGCCTACATCGGCGGCGGAAAAGGAACCTGGCTCTTTCGCAACCGATGGGCCGACCATGTCGAATTCCTGCGTCGACAATGAGCGGTTACGTCTCCATTCCGAGCCCAACGGTATCGTCCCTTGCGCGGGCCAGCTTCGCAAGCTGCTGCGGAGACGATCGTCGCGACGAAGGGCGACATCGGCTTGCAGGCCAACGACGACATTTGTCTCGAGGGAGCGGATCTACTTGAATTCGTGAAGGTGGAACGATGTCAATCGTGCTCGTGATCGCCGTGATCATCGCGGTGGTCGGTCTCGTTGTTTGGATAGAACGTGCGGTGTCGCGTCAACACACCGAGCTCGTCGCCGAGACGAATGGGGCGTGGCGCCAACTCGCCCACGGGACGGGCCTGGAGTTCTTCGAACCAGCGCCCGCTCCTGGCGCCCGCCCGGAATTTGCGACCGCGCGTGGCACCTACCGGGGTCGCCACGTGAGTGTGTCGGTGAACGTCGAAACGGACGAGCTTGCAACCTCGCTGTTCGTTTCAGCGGTATCGCGAGGGCTCGACTTCGACGTGTCGTCGCTCGAATCCGCGGCGGACGGAGTGCGCGACATGGGGAAAGGCATCACGCTCCATTTTGTGCGAAGGAAGACATTTTGGCAGTTTGGCCTCCTCACCTACGATACACTCCCCGACAATGACGTGGTTCGGTTGCGCACCGCGCTCGACCGCGCGTGCGATGCCCTCGGCCCGTAGTGCGCGACAGGAGAGTTGTCGCTCAGGCGCTTCTACACATGGGTGGGTACCTACCGCTCACGCCACCGGCATGGCGCTAGTGACCGCCTGAGCGTGCTTGAGGATGGCCGGCCAGGTGAGCGTGCCGAGCGACGCCGCCCTATCGGCTGCCAGGAGCTGCTGAAGCTGAGCGAACGCGGCGAGTATCGACTGCGCGGTCGGCGTGGGGGGCTGGAAATCGGGCTGAAGACTGAGCCAGGCGCCAACCGCGCGAATGACGGCAGCGGGTTGTCCGTCGTGGGCTGGGATGTCGTAGCCGGCAAGGTCGGAGACGAACTTGTGGTGAACGAAGTCAGCGGGCACGAGCGCGGACCAATTGTGACGTGTTCCGTCTTGGCCACAATGGCGGATCCCGAGCGCCATGCCTAGCTCGAGCGGCATGTTGAAGCGCGACAGATTCTCTGCCCCTTCACCCTGAAAGCGCGTTAGGTCGTGGATCGAATACTTGGAGTCCATCAAACCCTTGGCGATGCGAGTGATGCGCGGATCCGCCTGGCCCTCGCTCTCGCGAGCACAGCGTGGTGTGAAGCCCCTGGCAGCCACTGTCAGCACGATCGCGTGAAAGAGAGGCTCGAACGCGTCGTCGAAAGGGCAGTTGATGAAAACGGACTTCTCGTAGGCTGGCACGCCTACTTCAGCCCTCGAATGGGGGCGAGCTTGACCTCCGCCTGCTCCAACTCACGCGAGTATTCCTTGAGCCTGTCGAGCGCGACTTGTCGAGCCGCCCGCCCGCGCTCGAGCTTTTCGCGATCCACGGTCTCCGAAGGCTTCTGGAGCGCGGTCTGGATCGCTCCCACCAGCGCATTCAGGTCGGGAGAGCTGGGGTCGATAGCAATGGCGTGGCGCGTGCGCAAAAAGCCGGGTAGCTCAGCCGACCCGAGGACGACTGGAATGATGGCCTTGTCCGGATCCAGGTAGTATTCGTGCTCGACGATCTGCTGCCAGTCGGCGCGCTGCCATTCGTCCGGCGACGACTCCGGACCCACCAGAACGATCAGCCCGTCGGCACGTTCGAGCGCATCCGTGACCTCCTTGCGAAAATCGGCGCCGGGCGGCGTGTCCATCACGTCAACCCACAGATTGAGGTCCGGCGACTTCAGCCGTTCGCGCAGCGCAAGGGCCACGCTGGCGTTCGACCGAGAGTGAGAGACGAAAACGTTCATGCAACGCCTGAACGCAGCATAGCACGGATGGTTCCTCCAGGCCGTTGGCGTGAGGGGTCGTCCGAAAGCACGACTCTCCTGGCGTCTACTCCAGGGCCGTACCGTCGCGCGCACGAGCCCCGAATTTCTCAAGAAGCATCGAGGCGAGCGTTGCACACAAGTACACAAGTAAGGGGCCTTTGAGACTCGCTGCCGCCAAGTCGCGCCACGACCCCCTCTTCGTCTATGCCGTGCTCTCCGACCCCGGTCGGGGGGCTGCGCCTAGCCATGAGGACGAACTCGAGTTGCGGGGAGTCGCTGTCGCCGGCGGCTTTCGCCGGCGACTCGCAGCCGCAGCCGGTGCCTCAATCCGCACGCCTTGCTCGCTTTTCTCGCCGCCTCGCGGTGCGCCCTGCTGTCCCCGCGCCTACGACGACGAGGACCCCAGACAGTCGAAAATATTTCGGGGTTCAATCACACGGCCTCGGCGATCGCTGTCTACGCTTCGCAGGCTCGGGTCGCCCCGGCCCACGCAAGACTCGCTCTCGGTTGGTGGCCATTCCTTTCCCGGCGGGTGTGGCTCCCGCTTGGGCTCCAGATGGAGTTTCTTGGTCATCGTCTACATGATGTTCTTCTCCTCCAGGCTTCGCCTGGCGCAACGTAGGTAAAACGATTGGGACCCGAGCCCGCTTCCAGCCGCAAGGTCGGGCTACTGACGTTCGATCGATCCAATATCGCACCTCGATCCGGTCGGGCGAAAGTTCTGGATCTGATCGCTCGAGCCGTCAAGACAGGAGGATCCTACCGGGATGACATCGACCGCCGGGCTACCCCACAGGGGCGTGTTGTACGGCGGTTTCGCCCATTGGTAGTCGTTGATAGGCGGGAAGGTCAGCGCGCTGAGATTCGCGCTCTTCCACTTGACATCGCCGGAACCCCCGCTCACTTTGTCGCAATTCATGAACAGGTTGTAGTTGGCCGAGGTGACGGTGCCAGCGCAGTCCCTAGGGGAGTTGTCGGAGAAGATGCTCGTCCGGGTGGTGAACGTGCCCCCTTCAACGTTGATGCCGCCGCCGGTCCCGGCTTTGTTGCGGTTGACCGTGGTCCAGCTCAAGTCGGCTGTGCTGCCCCCGTCCCCCAGGTAAATGCCGCCACCTTTGAGGTCCGCCTGGTTGTCGCTGATGGTAACGTTGAACAGCGACAACTCACCCAGCTCCACGTTGTGGATGGCGCCGCCGTATTGCGAGACGCGGTTTCCGTAGAGGCTCGAATCGGATATGGTCACGTGACCCCCCTTGTTGTTATAAATAGCGCCACCCTTGATGGCGCCGGTGTTGTGGTGCAGCTTCACCATGTAGAGAGAGACTTCGCCGCCTACGTTCCAGATGCCGACCGTCTGGGGGATGCCGCTTTCGATGATGACCCCCGCCTTCTGATGATTTCCGGACATTTCTCCAAAGTTGAACCAGAGAGCGCCGCGGACGAAGCCGTACCCGGGGACGACGCCGGCCTCGACGGTGAAGGCCGGGACGTTGAAGTTCGCGAAATGGAGCCCCGACAGGTCCAGCGTTCCCCCGGGGCGCACGACGAACCTCGTTAAGTTGCCGTTGATCTTCTGGTAAAAACCGGGGCCCCAGTTTGCGTAAATCGTGACAAACGAGCTTACTTCGATTATGCCGCTGCCCGTCAACTGCACGGTGGTCGCTGGATCGCCGACGATCTCGATTTCATTCCAGTCCGCATCGCCGGCCGGGCAGTCATCGGTGTCGGAGCGCCACCTGATGGCATAGAGGGCTTCGCGCAACGAGCAGCGCCCATCAGGCCACCAAGTATCGGGCGCGCCGTTCTCGACTTGGTAGAAGAGGGCGTGGGCAGGAGACGCGGACGCAGTGATCAAACCAGTCGCGGCGACGAGCGAGAGCAAGACGAGCTTGATCAGCTTCGCCAACATGGCCAGGGCGCGTGAAGGTTGGGGAATCAACATAATGGTGTCTTTACTTGTTGGAAGGAGGATGGCCGGCAGCGCCGGCCGATTGGGGCGAGCGACTTGCCGAATCGAGGTCACCAATCGAAGGATTCATGTAGAGCGCGCCGACGTAGCGGTCGCCCGCGGCGGCCGATACGCGCGTTGCCCGAGAGCCAGACGAAACCAACAAGACGGCAGTCAGAGCAACTCGGGGCTTGCATGGCGCTGCCCGTCGAGCAAGGGACGTGCCAGTGACCGAACCTCGTCGATACTGCGTGAAGCGTGCTTGAGTGGGTGCCCCAGACACCAGGCGGTCCCCACTTGAGATCTGTACCGCAACTGTTGCGGTACAAACCGAAGCGACCCGAAGCGATCTCGCTCGTAGTGTTCACGGTGATGTTCGCGGTGCGGCCTGGTTGGGCCGCCCGGCAGCACGCCAGAACGGCGCCCGTGCGGCCTATTCGAACGAAGGTTGCGCTCTCCTCGCCTGCATCTCCTCTTTCAACTTTCGCACTTTCCAGTATTAGGATGCGGCGATGGAGATTCATATCTGCCCCATCCGAAGCCGTGCAAGGCGCGAATGTGCTGCTGCCACCACCCGGTGGTGCACTCTCCGGGTGGAATTTCAGTTGTGTGAATCCGCACTCGGCTATGCCCGGAAAGTCGCCGGATCGATGCCGAATCGTTTCATCCAGCGCATGACCTGCACGCGCGCCTTCCCCATGCCGGTCGCGACTGCGGTGACATTGCCACGCTTGTCTTCGAGCTCGTGAAGTAGGCGTTGCTTGAGCGCTGCGTTTTCGGGCGATAGCGGTCGCGTCGGAGCGGGATGTGGCCTTGCGGTGATTGGGGCGGTGTCCGGCAGGTCCGGGCTCAAGGCGACGTGGGCTTCTTCGACGAGGCCGCCGCTGGAGCGTACCAGAGCTCGTTCGACGCACTGCTGGAGCTCGCGGATGTTGAATTGCCAGCTGCGAGAAAGGAGCGACGCACCTGCGCCGGGGGTGATCTGGGTCGCGCCCGCATTCGGATGCCGCCGCAAGAGCTCGGTCAGAATGAGGCCGAAATCCTCGCGTCGACTAGTGAGATCGGGGAGGTGGTGGCGGTAGCCGTCGAGCCTGGCAAATAGGTCACCGCGGAACTGTTCCTCGGCCATCAGCACTTTCAGAGGCCGGTGGGTGGCAGCGAGGAACCGAACGTCGACAGGGATCGGATGCGAGCTGCCAACCGGGGTCACTTCCTTTTCCTGCAGCACGCGCAAGAGCGTGGGCTGCGCCGCCAGGGGAAGGTCGCCCAGCTCGTCGAGCAAAAGTGTTCCGCCATCCGCCGATCGAATGAGACCAGGCTCGTCTCGCGTGGCCCCCGAGAAGGCTCCTTTGACATGACCGAAAAGCTGGCTCTCCACCAAGTTGGGAGAGAGAGCGCCGCAGTTGACCGCGATAAAGCGCCCACTACGCCCCGACTGCCGATGAATGGCACGCGACAGGAGCTCCTTGCCGGTCCCGGATTTCCCCAGAAGCAGGATGGGCAGAGGCGACTGGGCGAAGCGTTTGAGCTCATCGAGCTCTGCCGCGAGCACGGGCAACAACGTGCACAATGCAGAATCGACATTGGCGGCGGGGCCGATGTCGTGGATGGGCACGGTTCCAGCAGGCGTTGGCAGCGCCTCACGGTAGATCATCAGTGTATGCCCCAGCTTCAGGAGGTCGCCATCCTTGAGCTGGGCAGCTTGGGTTCGCTTGCCGTTGACGAACGAGCCGTTCGTCGAACACAGGTCTTCGAGCCGGAAGCCTTGGGTGGTGCGAACCAACTTCGCGTGCGTTGACGACATGGAGCGTCCGGGAAGACGCAGTATCAGTCGCCGCCCGCCTGTGTCGCTCTCGCTGGTCGTACTTCGCTCAGTACCGCGCCCAATCAACACGTGTTCGACGCCGTCGAGCGCCAGGCGAGCGCCGTTAGCGGTGGGGCGATCGCATTCGAGCACCACGAACAGGTATGGCTTGAGCGGTAGTGATGGGGAACAATGGGTCGCGGCGTCATCCTCGAATGTGTCGAAATCGCTGTCGTTCATGGGCTGTTCGAGGACCGGGGTGAGCGTGCCAATTCGGCCATGTCTCCTCGCCTGTAGCAGAACCCCCAACGTACCGCTCACCTATAGGTCTCGCTGGACGGCCACCTTTCGAGCCTCCCGATCGTCCAGGAGCACCAAAGGTCGCGCAAGCTATGCAGCAAGTGCGATCACTTTCCCGCTCGCCCAATCCGAGATTGGGGGAACTGTCTGCCTGCTCTTCGGGAACGCGTCGAACGTCCGCCCACGGCAGCGTCGCGGGGGCTAAGTGTTACAAACGCCTTCCCGGGGGCAAGCGACGGGGTCGGAGTTAACATAGCGTCCAGTCTCGGCGTTTTCTGAGGCCGAAGGCGGCCTCGGGGAAGCCGCTGTCACGTTGTCGCCGCGCTCGAAGCCGAGCACGTCACTCTCGAGGGTAATGAGCCCGCAGGCGCCGAGCCGCGCGCGGTGCAGCCGCCGCCCCACGTGGAGCAGGTCCAGATGCGGCAAATTGCCGGGAATTGGCCGGTGGTTCATGACGTACCGGCTTTTCAGCAGCGGCCAGTCGAAGGCCTTGCCGTTGTAGGA
>DATEDZ010000191.1:0-17658 GCA_035281385.1 Polyangiaceae bacterium | reverse complement strand
GGCTTCCCGCGTATCACCATTCGCCCAGAACAGATGGGTGGCGTGCCGTGTATTCGTGGCATGCGCATCCCGGTCGCTACGGTGGCGGCCATGGTTCGTGGTGGGATGACTACGGAGGAGATCCTGGCCGACTTTCCGGATCTCGAGGCGGAGGACGTCAGCGAGGCAGTCCGATTCATGGAAAACGCGCCCGCGAAGCCGCAACTGGCGCGGGCGGCACACAAGTAGCGCTCCTCCTCTTCGACGAGTCCCTTTCCCATCGCCTCGCCGCGGATGCGCGCGCAGCATCGTTCGACGCGGAGCATGTGGTCGAAATCGGTATGGGTTCGAAGGACGACGCGACTGTCCTGGACTACGCGCTGCGACAGGGTCGAATCGTCGTGACGAGCGATACCGACTTCGGGGAGCTGCTCGCCAAGAGCGGGGCGCGCTCGCCTTCCGTCATCATCTTCGTCGGTCACCAGGAGGTGCGGCGACCGGAGCGCCTGAAACGATTGCTGGACGTGTTGTCGACGTACGCCGCTGAGCTGCGAAGTGGCGCCATCCTCGCGATCGAGGCTGGACGCGTTCGTGTTCGGCTTCTCCCGATTCGCTAGGGATCGCTGTGCTGGTGTTCGACGCTTGATTGCGTTGATCATTGCACTCAAGGCTGGCGAAAACGCTTCTGACAGTAACCTACCCATCACGCACCTCCACGACTCCACCGCCCACCGTAAAGTGAATCAACATCGCGACCACCTCGACACGCATCATGCGAATCGCCATCACATACGTGAACAGGCATTCGGCGCATGCGGCACGGTGCCCAGATCGGGTTGAGCCGTCGATCGAGGTGATCAATACTGGGTGAAGCTTCGATTGAAGCGGTTAGCGCTTCTGCTCGATAACGGCCTCTCCCCCTTACTAGCCGAGAAGCTGCGAATTCAGGGGATTGACGTGCAGCACGCCCGCGAGCTGAGGTTGCACGCGGCAAGCGATGCTGCCATCCTCGATGCTTGCGTGCAATCGGTGCCTGCTCCCATCGATCATCATCTTTCACGGCGCGCAAGTTCATGCTTCCTCCGCGCAGCTCGGCGCCGCCGGTGAAATGTGCACCTGGTTCCTCGGTGGAAAAACGAGCCAAAAGGTGCTATGGAAACTGCCGCAGTCATGGAAGCCCTCTCGCTCCCAGAGCAGTCCCATATCGACACCTCGGGTTCCCGCGCCATCATTCGCGGAACGCGCATCAAGGTGAGTCAGATCGCGAGCGAGGTGGAACGCAAGGGGATGACGGCGGATGAGGTAGTCGAGGCACATCCGCATCTCACGTTGGGGCAGGTTCACGCGGCGCTGGCCTACTTTTACGATCACCAGGACGTGATCCGGGCCGAGTGGGCCGAAGCGCTGACGACGATCGCCACGCTTCAGGAACGCTATCCGAACAGTCCAAGTGTCGCGAAGCCATAGGCGAGACGCGTGACCCTTGAGCTCTACGCCGACGAGTGCGTGGACGGGCATTCTCGAGGGCCTCCGACGCCGTAGTATGGATGTCACTACCGCGGCGCATCAAGCAACGCTTGGAGCTTCGGACGCCACGCAGCTGGCGACGACGATCGCGCTCGGACGCGTCTTCTTGACGGAGGATCACGATTTTCTGGTATTGGCCGAGGCTCATGTGCGGAGCGGCCGCTCGCATCCCGGCGTGCTCTTCATCCGACCCGCCACCAGCGTCGGCGACGCCATCCGCCGCATTGCGCAGATCGCGAGCACCATGAGCGTAGCGGAAATGGTCGACCGCATTCAGTGGATCTAACTCGACCAAGGGAACCCGCGTCGAGAAGTCCGGCTGTCCCAGCGCCTCTGATCGTCCACCACTCCGACTGAAGATCGAATTCCGTTTCCGGTAGAGCCCCGCGGTCATGACGCCACCTCCACGACTCCACCCCCACCGTAAAGGGCACCAACATCTGCCTTGATGTACTACTACGACAATCAGGAAGAGATTCGCGCCGAGTGGAAGCGCAGCCGGGAGATCATCGCGCAGGTGCGAGCCCAACATCCCAGCCGTTTTGAAGCGACCAAAGAGTGGGCTCCGTAGGCTCCTACGACCTGGGCCCATAGGCCGCTGGGGCGCTGCTCGACGGTGCCTCATGACCCTCCCCTAACCCGCCTTCTTCCCACCCTGTTTGAGACTTACCCGACCCGCCCCAGTCGATTTTTCGTCGTGACCCTTGGCCGGTCCGGGACCCTCGTACTTGCGGAGGGCAGCGGCGAGCTCGCTCTGCATCGCGCGGCGCAGCTCGGCCGGCTCCAGCACCTCGGCGGCGCTGCCCCAGGCCAAGATGCGGCGTTGGGCTTCCACCAGGCCGGCGACGGTGGCGCGCACGATGACGCTACCGTCCGGCTCGACGTGCTGTTGCTGTCCTGGGAGGGGGTGCTCACGCGCGAGCCAGGCGACGCCCGCATCCAGGCGGAGCTGGATCGTACGGGGCGAGCCCGACCAAGCCTTGACGGCGTGCGGAAAGGGCTCATCGCCCGGCGACGTGAGGCCACGAGTGAACCGGTCCCGCGTGACCTCGGCGCTGGCGATGCGGCTGAGCTTGTAGGTGCGCTCGCTTTGGCGCTCGACGCAGTAAGCGCGCACGTAGGCGTCGGACTCTGCGACATTGACCACGAGCGGCTCGATGTGAACGCACGTCGAAGCGCCACCTCGAGAAGCCGCGCGGTACTCGATCCGGACCCGGTGCTTGGAGGTCAGGGCTTTTTCGATCGCGCGCGCCACCTGGGGCACGGGTGCCGGCTTCCGCGAATCGGCGAAATGAAACGCCGTCTGCTGGGGCTTGGCCTTTCCGCGCGGGTCCTCGAGCGTGGAAAGAAACCGGTCGAGCTCCCGCAGCAGCAGCGTCCCGCCCACGGGGGCGAGCTGGGCACGAGCCAGATGTAGGGACGCTATCTGAAGCGCGCTGAGCCCGAGCGGAGGCAGCTCACGAGCCCTCAAGAAGTGGTAGCGCCCGTCCGTGCAGTCGATGGGAATTCCGGCGCTGCGCAGGATGTCGAGATCGCGCTGGAAAGTGCTGCGCGAGATGCCTGTGGTCGCCTTGATTTGCATAGCTGTCAGGCCCTGCCGAGATTGGCTGAGCGCCGCCAGGATTTGGTACTGGCGAATCAAGCGATCGTGCGCGCTGCGGGGTGCGGCGTTGCGAGGCATGCGAACAGCCTTCTCCAGGAAACGACCAACTTAGTCGCGTTGCAGTACCGCGGACCATACTGGTCATGTGTGAGGGGTGCTTCGCTTCCACAGGCAACACGATCGAGGGGCGGACAGGAAAGCTGGCCGCCTGAGCCCGTCACGCGAACGTCTCACGGCGCGGACATTGGCTGTCCGTCGGCGCGAGACGCCCATGGCCTCGAGCGAGCAGAGCGGGGTAGGCTTGCCGCCGGCATGGCACAACGCAAGCGGCCGAGGTCAGCGCCGGACGAGCAGGCCGTCAGGCGAGAGGTGGTGGCACGTCTCGAAAGCGATGGCGTGGTCAAGCTCACCGCGGTAAAGCCCGTGTCGCTGCGATCGGTGCTGGCCCAGGAGCTGCAACTCCAAGGCTTCGAGGTAACGACGAGCGTCATTCGGCAGCCGCTCATGGCTCAGCTCGAAGGCGCCCTGACGCACGGCGCGATGATTCCGCTCAAATCGCTCTCTTCGCACGTGCGCGGTGGCTCGGCGTCCGAGCTCAAGGCCCTGGTCTCGCAAGCGGTGGAGCACGGAAAGGCGCAGCGAGTGCTGCGCGGCCGCGCCGAGGTGCTCGCGGGACCTACGGCGGAGACCGTGGCTAGGGGACCACTTTCGGCGCTGCGCGAAGGTCTTGGAGCTTTGAGCAAATCCCTTGAAAAAGCGGCGAAATCCCGGCAGTTGGTCCTGCTGGCCGACGACGTCATCGAGGTGCTTTCCGAAGCCCTGGCAGCGGTGCGCGGCCGGGACGCAGCTTCGCCGAAACACGGCCGCGACGCGCTGGCGGCGCTCCTCGCCGCCGTGGAGCAGGCTCGAGACGCGAGCACCGGCTTGTCCTTCGTGCCGGAAGTAGTAGAAAAGTTAGCACCTCGATGGGAAGCGAACGCAGTCGGCAGACTCCTGCTGAGCGCGGCGCAGAAAGATCTGTTGGAGCTGCGTCCTGAAGGGGGTATCGGTCGTCTCTCCGAGGCGGAGCTTTCCGTCTGTCCTCCCGGTCCCCACGGGACACGGTTGTCCTGGGCCCGGCGCCTCGGCGGAGGTCGAGCATGAGCCGAGCATTCCTCGAAGCGGTGCACGCGGATCCGTGGTCCGAGGACTTCATCGACCTGCCGACGCTCAATGCTTCAGCGAGCGACGCGATCGAAGAGGCTATCGCCAAGCTACGCACCACTGCGCGTGAGGAGCCCAAAGCCTTGCGCTCGACCTCGCTCGTCGTGCTCGGCTCGCCCGGCGCCGGCAAGACCCATCTATTTTCGCGCCTGCGACGGCGGCTCGGGCCGCGAGCAGTGTTCGTCCACATCCGCCCGCTGGTTCACGCCGAGATGACGCCTCGTTTCGTGCTCGGCGAGATCGCGTCGCAGCTCGGGCATTCCACCAAGAATCTGCCGCAAATTTCGGCGCTGGTCGGCTCGCTGCTGGCGCACCTCGGCGGGGCGAGCACCGAGTACCCTACGGTGTTCTTGGATGAGTACGAGCACCTTTCGGAGCCGGACCGGGAGCAGCGACTCGACGCCGCGCTCGAGC
Source organism: Polyangiaceae bacterium (assembly GCA_035281385.1). Taxonomy (GTDB): domain Bacteria; phylum Myxococcota_A; class Polyangia; order Polyangiales; family Polyangiaceae; genus PMG-095. The sequence continues at coordinate 12,932 of DATEDZ010000191.1, read as the reverse complement.
GCGCTCTCTCGATTTGGCCCGATCTCGACGAAAGCTACCTACGGCGTCTGCTGCTCGCCCCGTTCGCGAAGGGGCCGACGCGACGCGCGCTCCTGGCCTGGCTTTCGGGGCGAGACTGCGACGTGGCTCAACTGCAGCGCATTGGCGCAACGGCGTCCCTCAGCGAGGACGTTTCGCCGCTGGCCATCCGCACCTTGGCAACGGTGGCGGCGCCAGGTGCTCCGATCGTGCTCGTGTTCGATCAGCTCGAGAACCTCGTTGAAAGCAGCGGTACCGGCTCGCGGCTACTGGCCTACGCGCACCTGACTTCGGAGCTCGTCGACACCGTGCGCGGGCTCACGCTGGTGCACATGGCGCTCGATACCGAATGGGACCGCGGCATCGAGCCCGCGCTGAACGCGTCGCAGCGCTCGCGCCTCGTCATGCGACGCGAAACGCTGGCGCTGCCCATCAGCTCGGAGCGTGAGGAGCTGTTGCGGCTCTGGTGCGAGAAAGTGCCGGACGCGGAGGCGCCCTTTCCGTGGCCGCTGGGCGAAGCGCGCCTGGCCCGCCTGCGTTCTCAGCCAGGCTTGACCCCGCGCATGCTACTCATCGAGTGCCGCCTCGCTCTGGATGGAGAGCAGGACCAACCGGACGGCACGAAGGACGAGGCGGAGCAAGCAACCAGCGACGACGACGGGCTTCAAGCAGAGTGGCACGGCGCTCTGGCTCGGGCACGGCGGCTCGTCAGCGAGGCGGCCGAGCAGCGAGTGCCGGTAGACCCCGCCCGGCTCGCCGATGGCTTGCTGGCTACCGGACGATTCCTGACAGGGGGCAAGCTGTCGTCGGACAAGCGCGGGACCACGCGTATTCGCCTGGAGATGCCAGGAAGAACGAGCCGTGTTGCGATCCTCTCGGAGTCACATCACCGAAGCCTCGGCAGCGCGCTTTCGAAGCTGACGGCGCTCGCGAAGGAGGAACCGGTGATCGCAATGCGCGAAAGGGCGCGCGCTCTGCCACCCACGTGGAAGGACACGCTGGCCAAGCAACGAGTGTTCTTGGCGACGGGCCAGGCCCGCTGGCTGGACGTCGACACCGACGATTGCGCCAACCTGCTGGCGCTGGATGAGCTGCTTCAAGCAGCGCGCTCGGGTGACGTCACCAACGCGCAGGGCCAGCCTCTGGACGAAGCGGTGGTCGTCGCCTGGGTGCAATCGAAGCTCGATGTGGCCGATTGGAAGCTGCTGCGTGGCCTCCTGAACGCCTCGCCCGCCAACGAAGATGAGGAGGAGGAGGACATGGCGCCGCGCACAGCAATCGGCGTCCCAAGCCAACACTCCCTTTCGACGCTGCGCAGGCTACGCGTCGCGTCGGTGGATCGCCTGGTCCGCGAAGTGACACGCGTCGAACCGTCAGCGACGCGCGCCTCCGTGCTGGCGGAGCTCGAGAGCGCGGGGGCGCGCGTGGCGTGGTTTGGTCGCGCCATTGTTTGCGTGAGGGACGCATCATGACGGGGAAGTTCAGCGTCACCGAGGTCCGCAACGCGCTGCGCTGCCCCCGCGTGTTTGCGCTGGGCCGGAGCCTCGGGCAATCGGTCTGCTTTCCGCTGGGTTCCTCGTGTTTGGGGGCGACGTTCCATCGTTTGGTCGAGAAGCTCAGTCGACAGGTCGACCAGCCACCAGCGTACTTTGCGGCGCTTCAGCCAGGCGCGGCGCGTGACGAAGTCGAGGCCTCACTCGTGCGCTGGTCTCTTTCGCTTCTGACCGACGAGCTGGAACAGGACCCGACTTACGCGTCGATTCCAGGTGAGGTGGACGATCTGGCGGAAGCACTCCGTGAGCTTTGTCGCCACCTTTCGGGTCGCCTGCAAGCCTGGGAAGGCGTACCCGCCGCATCCCTCGCCAAGCTGCTCCATGCGGGCGAACGCGATGTCGAAGCCACGTTTGGCGGAGACGGACCGATCGTGCATGGCCGCTTGGACGCGCTGTACGCCGATCGACACGGCGCGCTCGAGGTCGTCGAGTACAAGTTGACCGACGAAGCCAACGACGAGCTCGATCGCGCGCAGGTGGCGCTCTATCGCGAGCTACTGCGCGCGGGTGAGGGTGTCGAGGCGCGCCCGATCGTGCTCCGCTTTTCACCCACGCTACGCGAGGTGAGTATGTCCAGCGAAGCGGCCGATAGCTTCGTGGCAAGAGTGATCGAGCCCGTGCTGCGCGGCATGCAGGCGTGGGCGGCCGAGCCCACGCGCGCCCCAGCCACCGAGCGCCGTGACCTGTGCGCCGCCTGTCCGATGGCCAAGCCCTGCTCCGAGATCTACCCGGATCGCCTTGCTGCGCGCGACGACCCGCCCATGGCGGCCGCCCGACCGCGCCCGGACGTGACCCGCACGATGCAGCATGCCGCCGCCTTGGCGAGCCCCGGCGCGGCACGCGAAGACGAAGCGGGGCGTGAGGAAGCGGAGCAACTCAAGGATCGCATCCTTGGCGAGCTGAAGCGCCAAGGCGTAGCAGCCGTCTGCCCCCGACCGCCGCTGGTCGGGCCGACGCTTTTCATGATTGAAGTAGCGCGACCGCGCGGAGCCGTCGCCCATCTCGACCGCGCCGCCGAGGACGTTCGCCATCGCCTAGCCGCCGAGTCGGGGGTCGAGCTCGACTACACACGAGAAGGGGGACATCGCCGCTTCATCGTCAAGCGTCTTACGCCTCGCAAAGTGATGCTCGGTCCGTTGCTGGAACAAAAACGCGAGTGGCTGACCGCGTCGGCTGGACGACTGGTGTTGGGGCAAGCGCCTGACAGCGCCGTCGTGTGCGCAGACTTGTCCGATGCCGGCACGCCGCATCTGCTCATTGCGGGCCAGAGCGGGAGCGGCAAGTCCGTGCTGCTTCAGTCGGTCATCGCCAGCCTCGTGCAATTCCACGGGCCCGCAGCGATCCGGTTCACCTTGATCGATCCCAAACGGGTTACCTTCATCGGAGCTGGTTTCAAAGCGGCCGTCTCCGCTCACCTGGACGGCCCGATTCGCTACGACATCGAAGAGACCCTGCCGGCCATCGAGCAGCTAGTTGACATGATGGAAGAGCGCTATCGGCTATTCGAGGCGGCTCAGGTCTCAGACATCCGCGAGCTGAACGAACAGGCCTCGACCGAGGGCCAACTCGAGCGCCGAGTGCTCGTGATCGACGAGTTCCAGGACTTGATCACGGAGAAGAGCTCGGCACAGGCTTTCTTTGCGGGCATCAAGCGACTCGGCGCGAAGGCGCGCGCCGCAGGAATCCACCTGATCCTCGCGACTCAGCGCCCAGACCGCGAGACCGTGCCCCCCATAGTCAAGGCCAACCTGGGCGGGAAAGTCGCGCTCCAGGTCGCCTCGAAGATCAACTCGCGCATCGTGCTCGACGACGGCGGTGCCGAAAAGCTCCTCGGCAAGGGCGACTTGCTGGCTAGCCTGGGCAAGGGGCTCGTGCGAGCCCAGGCGCCCCTGCTCAGCGAGCGGTAACGCTCGGGTCCGCACTGCGTCTGGATGACTTGGCCTCGGAGTCCCATCGGCGTACGTTGCCCTTGCCCCATATGCGTACTCGAAGTATGAATCAGGCATGGAGCGTGTTACCGCGACCATCGATGATGAGACCCTTGCCGCGATCCGGGAAGTAGCCGGACCGCGCGGAGTGTCCGGGTTCCTGCAGATTGCCGCACGAGAACGACTCGCGCGCCTTCGCATTTGGGGTTTGCTCGACGAGCTCGACGCTCGCCACGGAAAGCCGAGCGCCGCCGTCCGTCGGGCGGTCGCTGCGGACGCGCAGCGTCTGTTCAAGCGTCGTCCATGAAACGCAAACCGAAGACGGTGGCCTCGCGGCCGAGGTGCGTGCTCGACAGCGGCGGCGTATCAGCACTCATCGGCCGTTCGCAGAAAGCGCGAGCATGGCTGCGGTGGGTAGTGACTCATGGCGGCGCCGTAGTGGTTCCGACGCCCGTGCTCGCGGAGTGCACGACGGGCAGTTCAGCTCGCGACGCGGAGGCAAACCGCGTCCTCGGAATACTCGGACGTTTCGGCGACGCGTTCGCGGCTCCCGACGAAGCAACCGCTCGCCTCGCCGGAACGCTGCGGTTCGTATCGAGCACCCACGACGGTATCGACGCCTTGGTGGCCGCCGAAGCAGCGCGCGTTGACGTCGCGACCGTCGTGCTGACGTCGGACCCCGGCGATCTCGAACGGCTCCTAACCGGGAAGCCGCTCGTGAGCGTCCGACGCGTCTAGTTCCCCAAACCCACGCGGAGATCGCTCTAGCGGATCCGGTAGCTCGTTGATGTTGTTGTCGCAGCGTGCTCGGCGGGTTCAACGGGCTGTCGTCGAAATCGACTTGTCCCGCGAATCACACAGTGCCACCAGAGGCATCATATCGAGCAGGATCATCGCCGGCGCTTGCCCAGGCGCTGCTTGATGTGGTCGCTGACTGCGCGACGGTCGGTCGTCTCGAACCCACGCGAGGGTAGCCCCGCCGGGTCGGGCAGCTCACGCAAGATCTGTCGGACGAGCTGCGAGCCTCGACCTCGGGCGCGCTGCTCGACCCGCAAACGATACTCCTCTCGAATGGCCGCCCGAACCAGCGACGAAATCTCGATACCCGCCCGCCGTAGAGCCGCGGTCATCCTCATTTCCTCAGCGCTGAGCCTGACGTTCAAGGACATGACCAAATTGTGTATGACAGAACGTCTTTACGTCAAAACGCGGCCCATGCTGCGCCGCGACAACGCAGCCCTTCGCGTGAATGGCTGTGACCGTACTGTTCCGCATCAAGCGGGCCGCGGCAGCAGCCACGAACTTCTCTCCATCATCGTCGGCATGACCCATGAAGGCATCGTCGTCTACACGAAAGGCGCGCTCCGCCGCCACGCGGGTCAGGAGCACTTCTACGTCTTCGTCTCGGCAAAGCGTTCCATCGCGCCGTGAAGCGACGCTCTTCGTTCGCTGCCCGACCTGTGGTTCTGGGCCGATGGCGCTGCGGAAGGTCGACAAGACGTACGCTGTGCGTCGCAGGAAGGTGCAGCTGCGCGAGCTACCGATGCGGATCTGTGCAGCATGTGGGGCGCGGTTTCTGGACGGGGAAACCGCCACCTTCGTCGAACGCGCCCTGGGCATCACCAGGCGCCGATCCAAGCGCCCCGCCGCATGAGAGTGGTCACCGCGGGCCCATTTCACTGAGCCACGTTGGCGGCCGGCGACCGCGCTGTCTCAACCGGTGCTCGCCGCTCATCCCGATTCCCGATTCCGATCCCAATCCCGATTTCCGATCCCAATCCCGATCTCGATCCCGCTCCCGATCGCCCAGCAAAACCTGCCTCCGCCCCGATAGCCCGCTGCAAATCGAGCTGCAGAAGTGGCAGCCCTACCTGACCAGCCCGCTGTACGCGGCGTACAGGTAGACGACGGGCGAGACGATCAGCAGCGCGTCGATGCGATCGAGCATGCCGCCGTGGCCGGGCACGATACCGCCCGAGTCCTTGATGCCGGTCGAGCGTTTGAGCAGCGACTCCACCAGGTCACCCAGTTGGCCGAGCGCGCCGGCGAATAGACCGAGCGGCAAAGCGTGCGCGAGCGGCAAGGCCGGCAAGTACCACAGGCTCGCCAAGGCAGCGCCCACGCTAGCGCCGACCAGCGCGCCCACGAAGCCGGCGCGCGTCTTTTTCGGGCTCACCGCTTCGTACAGCTTGGTCTTGCCCAGGAAGCGACCGAAGAAGTAAGCGCCGGTGTCGGCGAGCCAGGAGAAGGTGAGCGACATGAACACCAGCCAGCCACCGATCTCTTCACCATCGCGACGCAGCAGCGCCAGCGTCGCCAGCATGCAGCCAACGTAGAAGGGCCCGGCCACGCCGGCCAGCGCACGCAGCGCTGCGGTCTGCACATTGCCGAGCCGCCACAGCGGCAGCAACAAGCCGATCAGCGTCACCGCCGAGACCATCGTGAGGAGCACCAGCGGCTCGCGCGAGAAGAGGTAGGTCGCGGCGCATGCCAGCAGCGTCACCAGCACCAGCAGGCCCTGGGCGAGCGGATCCTCCGGGTGCGTCATCCGGAACAGCTCGAAGGCCGCGATGGCGGCGGCCACCAGCACGAGCGCGAAGAAGCCCCAGGCGGGACCCTCGAACAGCAACCCCAGCAGCGGCGGCACCACCACGGCTGCTGTCAGGAGGCGAATGGCGAGGTTGCTCTTCACGCGGCGCCGCACCGGCGTATCAAGAGGCCCCCGAATGCACAAGTATTTCCGAAAATTCCAGGGCTCGTCACTTGCCAGAGCGTAACTCCGAAGGCGGGCAAAACGCCTGGCCGCCCGTCACCGAGCCCGAGAGCACCGACGCAGGTCGGCCCCTGTCGCTCGACGAATGCTAGGATAAGTGGGTGATGGGCGACGCAGCGCAGCGCCGAGCAAGCTACGAGGATGTCCTGGCTGCGCCGTCGCATGTGATCGCAGAGCTCGTAGCTGGAGTGCTCCATACTCAGGCCCGGCCACGCACCCGCCACGCGCGCTCGGCGTCTCGTCTCGGCGGCGTGCTGGATGGTCCCTTCGACCGGGGAACAGGAGGGCCTGGTGGCTGGCTTCTCCTAGACGAACCCGAGCTCCACCTGGGCCCCGAACCAGACATTTTGGTGCCGGATCTTGCCGGATGGCGGCGCGAGCGTATGCCAGAGCTCCCCGACGTCGCGTTCCTGACACTCGCGCCCGACTGGGCTTGCGAGATCCTTTCGCCGAGCACCGAGGACTTCGATCGGGCGGAAAAGGTTCCGGTCTACGCTCGCGAGGGTGTCACCAACGTCTGGCTGCTCGACCCGCAGCTGCGCACGCTCGAGGTTCTGCGACTCGACGGCAGCACCTATCGCATCGTGACGACGGTACGCGGCGAGGCACGCGTCCACGCAGAACCCTTCGATGCCATCGAGCTCGAGCTTGCCCTCCTCTGGGCGACGTGAGGGGCCCCGTCGGGCAAGATACAATGCGGGCACCGTGTGGGCTTTCGCTTCCCACACGGTGGTATTGCACAGCGAGCCGCACCGTGGTTAAAAGCAGCGATGCTCGGGCACGCCAACCTCGGAACGGGCGACCGCAAGGTCGTGGTCCTCAACGACTGGCTCTGTGACACGTCCAGCTGGGACGCGGCGCGCCCGTACATCGACGACGTGCGCTTCAGGTGGGCATTCAGCGATCTCCGCGGCTATGGGCGCTCGCGCGGGCAGCGCAGCGCGTTCACCGCCGAGGAAGGGGCGAGCGACGTGCTGGCGCTGGCCGACGCGCTCGGCTGGCAGCGCTTCGCGATCGTCGGTCATTCGATGAGCTCCCTCGTCGCGCTCCACCTCGCGCAACACGCCAGCGATCGCGTCGCGCGCGCTGTCTTGATCACGCCGCCTCCGCCGTCGGGCTTCGGCTACGACGACGAGACCCTCGAAGCGGTGCGCGCGCTGGGCTTCGGCGACGACGAGCGGCGAACCGCAGCGCTGAAGCAAATGCTTGGAGAGCGTCTCTCCGAGAGGTGGCTGAGCTTCAAGCTGGCGCGGTGGCGCGCAACCTCGGACGCCGAGGCTGTCGCGGGCTACGTGCCGCTCTTCGGGAGGAGGGGTGTTCCCGAGCCGACGATCCCCGTCGCATGTCCGGTCCTCGCTGTGACCGGCGAGGAGGACGCGGAGCCCATGCGGAGCGAGGCCGTGACGCGCGCTTTCGGCGCGATCGCCGAACGGCTCACGGTTGCGCCGATCGCGCAGTGCGGGCACTACCCGATGCAGGAGGCGCCCCCGCTCCTCGTCGCGACAGTGGAACGGTTCCTCGCCGAGGCGTAACGCTTGGCCGTCTAAGGCGGACGCCAGACGCACGTGTGAAGCGCGCCTACTAACGAAAGGGGCGGCGCTGGCAGCGGCCGTTGACGCAGGCGGGGGCTAGTTGCGGATCGCAGGGCGGCACGGGCCGCGGCGGGCACGAAGCACAGGCCATGGCGGCGTAGTCATACAGATTGATGTGGGCGTCTTTCTCGTAAAACCGCGGAATAGGTGTGCCGCAATCAGACGAGCAGGCGTTGCCCTCGGTGAGCAGCGTGCAGTCCGAGTCTTGCATGCAACCGAATGAGTTGTACCTCTCGATGATTTGGCTTCGGAAGTCGAAGTAGCCCTGGCGCAGCTCCTCGCAGTTGGACGGTCCACAAATGGGGCAGCACTGATCGGGCGGGTAGATGAGCTGGCTGCCCGAGCCGCAGGCGATGCCGGGGCACGCGACCATGCGACAGTTGAGCGGTACGCAGATGCTGCAGCAGCCGTTCGGATCGGATTTTTGCACATAGCCGGCGCCACAGTCGACGTCGGGGCAGTCGCCGCAAGCTGCCTTGCCGCCCGTACTGACCGCAGTGCCGGCAGTGCCGGTGACATTGCCGCCGACGCTCACGCTGCCGCCGGCCGCGGCCGTGCCTGCGCCGCCAGCCGGCTTCTTGCCGCCCTGACCCGAACCGCCGCTACCGTTGCTGGAGCCACTAGTGCCGCTGTCTTCACTCCCGGCATAGCGCCCGCCGCACGCAACCAGAAGGACGGCGGCGGCCAGCACAGGGCGAACGCGGAGTCGCATGCCTTAATCTAACACAACCTGGATCGCCCCGGGTGTCCCGGAGCCTTGGACAATCAAGGGCGAGCCTCGACCGCCAGCGCCAGCCCCGCCTGCCACCTCTGTTCCCAGCGCTCGAGCAGCTCGGGGCCGCGGGCGCGCTGCGGGACCAACACTTGCGCCCATGGCGGGCCAATTGTACTCGAGCAGCGTGGCGCTTCCGAAGCTCGCCGCAGTGCCGGATCCCAGGCCTTTCTTGCGCAGCCGCGCGGCGGCGCTCGGCGTCGCGCTCAGCCTGGGGTTGATCTCGCATTGCGCGGTGCCGAAGCCCCCCGAAAAATCGCTGGCCGGACTGTCGGCGGCGCTCGGGCGCGCCAGCGGCGGCATGGTCGACGATCGCGACATCGCCTGGGAGGAGAGCCCGGGGTTTCTGACCGAGACGTTCCTGGGCCGACATCTGCTTTTCTTGTCGCGCAGCTCGCAGCAGACGCCGCGCGATCTGTACCGCGCTCGGGTCAGGGTTACCCTGGACGGGCAGCTCATCGAGGTGCGTGACGTCTGCAACCTCACCGATACGCCGCTCGGTGACGACGTGGGCCTCGAGACGCGCGGTGACCGCGCCAGCTTCGCGACGCTCGCCTACGGCAAGATCCAGGGCATCAGCGTGCTGGAGCTGCCGGGCATTCGCAGCAGTGATCGCCCGGAGTCGCTCGTGGATCGCGCGCTACTCGTGCTCACCTCGCTGCAGCAGACTGGCACCTGGCGCGGCATCGGGCGCACCGACATCGTGCTCGACGTGCCGGCCGATCACGCCAAGCTGGCGCTCGAGCCGGAGCGGCTCACGGTCGACTTCGGGCAGGTGGGTCGTGGGCTCAGCTTCGACGTCGCTTCGCGCAAGCTATCGGCGCTGGAAGGAGGCGAAGTCTACGCCGCGCGTGCGGTGCCGCAGGTCCACGGCGGCAAGCCCCTGGTGCACTGGCTGGTGGACACGCTGCGGACCGAGGTCGGGCCCGGCCCGATCGCCTGGCTCGAAAACAAGGTCTTCGGGGCCGAAGACAGCGTCAAGCGCGCGGCCTACTCGCTGTTCGCCAGCAAGCAGTCGCTGAAGACCGACGCGGACAAGACGGCAATAGCGCGCGTCCTGGACGCTTCGGCCATTTTGGGGGCGACGGATACCTGGCCCCCACCGAACGTCCCCTCGATCTGGAAGAATGCCAAAGCGACCGAGGGAGTCTGGAAACCGGTCAGCTACGATTTCTTGAAGCCGATGCAGGGTATGCCGGCGGGCTCGGAAAAGCCGCCCCCCTACTTCTATCGCACCAGCATCCGGCCTGATCCGAAAAGGCCCTACTCCGAGGTGCTGCTGATCGCGATGGACATGCGGCAGCTCGAGCTGGGGATGCAAGCCGGCTACGAGGATCCCAAGCCGACGATTGGCGCGCCCGGCGATGGACGTCTGCCGGACGATCCCGCCAAGTACCGACGCATCGTCGCCACCTTCAACGGCGCCTTCAAGACCACGCATGGCGAGTACGGCATGATGGTCAATCGCCGGGTGCTGCTGCCGCCCGTCAAGGGCGGCGCCAGCGTGATCGTGACCGACAGCGGCGAGGTCGGTCTCGGCAGCTGGCCCGGCAGCCTCGAGATCCCCAAGAACCTGGTTTCGTTTCGCCAGAACCTCGATCCGCTGGTGGAGGACGAGATCGCCAATCCAACCGGGCGCAATCTGTGGGGCTGGCAGCTCGAAGGCGAGAGCGTGATGACACACCGCTCGGCGCTGTGCGTGACGTCGGCCGGGCACCTGTACTACGCCTGGGGCGACGAGATCGACGGCGCCACGCTGGGTAAGGCGCTCAGGCAAGCCGGCTGCTCGTACGGCATTCACCTCGACATGAATCCGGCCCACACCGGCTTCGTGTTCATGGACTTGCTCAACCTGCGCAAGCAGAAGGCCGAGCTGCGCATCGCCGACATGGGCATGAAGATCGCGCCCGACAAGTACGTACGGGGCGCACCCAAGGACTTTTTCTACGTGCTGGTGCGCGACGCGGCGCCGCCCAAGCAGCAGGGCATCGATTGGCTGCCGGACGCGGGCGTACAGCCTCCGCCCCGCTGGATGACCGGCATTTTCGCGGCCAAGTTGGCGATCGGCAGCGTGGACGTGCAGCTGACACGTTTCGGGAAGGGCCACGTCGCGTTTCGGGTGCGCGCGGGTTCGAAGGAACCAGGCGCTTGGGGCGCTGCCGGGGTGAAGCTGTCACTCGAGGACCGCGAGGCGCACGAGGTAGTGGCCGCGATCGGGCTCGGACACACCACCGACTCGACTCGCTACGGGCTCAGCTTCGCCGGTGCGGCGCCGGTGCAGCTTCGCAGCGCCTACGCCACTCTGATCGCCAATCGACGTGGTGAGCTACGGCTCAGCACGAGCGGCGACCCGACGCTGGCGGCGGAAGAAGACGCCACCCAGCTGCCACTGCTGGTCAAGGCGGGTGAGCTCGAGCCGCGCTCTCGAGAGCGCGGGGAGCTGCGGCAACGCGGAGCGCTGTGCCTGGCGCCGGACGGCGCGTTATTGGTGGCGGTCGCGCGTCACGATTCGAGCGACGCGCTCGCCAATGCGCTCGTGCGCGCGGGCTGCGCGGACGTGGTGGAGCTGGATCGAGGCTCGCATCATCCAGCCTTCGTGCATCGCGCGGGTGGCACGACACCGCCGATGGCAAGCTACGAGACGAGCGTGCTCTACGCGCTCGGCCGTCCGATGTTGCCGCGCGCGTTCCGCTGGAAGCCAGAAGGCTCCGGCCCGTCCACGAAAGTGACCAGCTACGATGTCGGTCGCCCGCCGCCCGACGACGAGCAGAGCCGCAAGAAGCGCAAGCGGGAGCGGGAAGAACGCGAGCGCGACGAGGCCCACGTCTCCGCTGCGGATCCGCAGGTCAAGACCCCGTCCGATAAGCCGGGGGTCATCGAGCCTGCTGGCGAACGCGCCGGCGTTTCACGACCTCGTCCGGCAAGACACTGAGAATCTTGTTCGTGCTGGCGTCTCGCAGGCGCGCCTGGCGAAGCAGCCGACCGGAGCTGAATAGACCGCCCTCCTCGAACAGCAGGCGTACCTCGCGCTTCTGGCCGGCAGCTGCGGCGGCGCGCCCGGCCTCGCTCTCGATGTCGTCCTGCCACTGTCCTAGCTTTTCAGGCAGCGGCTCGAGCACGCCGAAGCGCTCTTCCTTCAGACCCGGAAATAGGCCCGCTGCAAACAGGTAGACGAGGCTTCCGGCTGCGGCGACGCCGAGAAGGAACAGGTAAAACATGCGGGCGCAGCCTAGCCTCGAGCTTGGGCGTTTCTGGAGGATGGTGCAAGCTCTGCCGTCTCGTGACGCTCGTGCGTTCCTCCGATGGCATCTGGCAGCACCTCGAGTGGGTCTTCAGGTAAGGCTACAGGTGGAGGTTCGGGCACGGTTTTCGGGGCGACGTAGACGCCAGCTTCACCCTCAGGGGCTGCACCAGCAGGCGGCGAGCGAAAAGTGCTAGAGCTAGGCGCTTCATGGCTTTGGCGTTGCGCAGATGTTTTGACGCGAGCCGTAAAGGCCGAGACTGGATGCCGCGCCAAGAAGCGTTCGGCCTCCGCTCGCGCCTCCACCCCACGGCCCGACTGGCAGAGTGCCAGCATCCGTGTGACCTCACGGGCGCTGCCCATCTTCCCGCTCGGAAATCGTGTGGCGTGCTCACTCAGCAGTTGCAGCGCGCGCTTGGCGTCGTTTTCTCGCAGGGCCCGTTTGTGCCGCGTTGAACAGCCGGCGGTGGGTCCTGTGAGTCGCGGTTCCAAGCCCAGACAATTGCTGCAGGTACCGATGCCAAGGGCCGCCTTGGCCAAGGGTGACACCCAAAAAGGCTGCAGTGCTGCCTCAGGTATGACAGGCGGCGCGGTGTTCACGTCGAAGCGCGGTAGCTCCCGCGCTCTGGCGTCGAGCTCCGCCCGAGCCCGGGCCTGCTGGTTATCCCGGCGCGCGCGCACGACTGGACGCTCTCGCCCCGAGCCCTAGAGCCCAGGCTGCTCCTACCGTGCACCGTGCGACTACCCGGCGCAGGCCCGGCACGGGATGGTTAACCGCGTTTTGTGAGTCGAAGCGTCACATGACGCCCTAGCGTGTCAACGGCCGCGTCGCTCCATGGCTTTTGCCACGGCATCGTAACGACAGGGTACTTGCCCGTTGTGATAGTGGTCGAAGTCTAATCTCAGATGTTCAGGAGGGGCTGTGGTGCGATCCGAGAACCAGGTGTTTCAAGATGAGGCGTGCGCGGCCGCATGCGGAGCGCCACCCTCGATCATGCTCGCCGTCATACCTCGACGACTGTGGATCGGCGAGCGCAGCGTCAAGCTCACTGGAC